>NZ_JADBSZ010000337.1:0-11189 GCF_020246425.1 Microcystis sp. M079S1 | reverse complement strand
ATTACTATAGGAGGAGTTGTAGGCATAGCCATACTCTGACCCTAGACCATAATAACCGACCCCAGAAGACACATAGGCGTAGTCGTAACTGGGTGAATCGACTCCATCATAGTCCCCACCACCGTCATAGTAGCTGTTGACGTAGATGTAGGTGTTACTGCCACTATAACCCGTATCATAACCATAGTCATAGACAGAATCGATGGAATAGTAGCCGTAGTCACTGGTTTCGTTGGGGTAGTAATACAGGTACTGTCCACTATAGTAGCCTAGAGAACTGTCTCCATAACCGTAACCTTGATAGAAGTCTCCGTTGCCATAGTCGTAGGTGTAACTGAAGTAGATGTCGTTGCCAGCCATATATTAAATCCTCACCAGATAATGAGAAAAGAAAGTTATCAAACAAGAGAGTCCGAGCGTTTTTTTCTACTAGCCAGACGCTCCGAATCTCAGAGGGGACAGAGGACTATTTAGGGTTTGAATTAGGTTAGGGACAATTTTCCTCCCCCTTCGTCCTATCCTACACCAAATATTAAATGGTAATCTTTAACATTTATGTAGAAGATTATGCTGAAAAACTGAAATGCCTATAGGAAAAAGGTTTCGACTCAATAAAGTCTATAAGAAAGGCACAAAAAAGAGTAACTGCCGAGGCCGAAGGAGTGACAAGCAGATTGAAAGTGAGACACTAGACTTCAACCTCGTTGTCACCCCTTCGGATAGTTTAGTTATTCGGGTGACGGCTCTTCTGGTTTCTGTGTGGAAACGAGGTCTATACTGATAGTTTCTTCGGCAAAATAGCCCTAAAAGTTTTGCCCGATAAGCATTTCACGATTCCATAAGCAAAAATTATCACACAAAGTCGAGAAGAGCAGGGTGACGAAACCCCATCTGGTTTATCAAAAATTCGAGCTAAAAAATCCTCTCCTGGTCGGCAAAAAAGCAGAAAGTGAATATATTTTACTGATCAGGGATAAAGAACAGCAAATAGAAGTTAAAATTAATCTCAGTCCCGAAAATTATCGGCAATTTCTAGAAACCATGACTGAGGAGCAATAATGTGGCAGGGAAACCTAGAACTAATTTACAAGCAAAAAAATCTCGCAACCGAGATTAATCACCTCTATGCTACCGCTCCTTTAAAAGTACAAAGACCCTTTTATCCCGAAGGAAAACATCTTTGTCATACGGTGATTTTACACACGGCGGGGGGAATAGTTGGTGGTGATGTTCTGCGACAAAAAATTCATCTCCAAGCCGCTACTAATGCCCTGATTACCACTGCTTCTGCTGGAAAAGTTTACCAGAGTAATGGTCAGATGGCACAGCAATTAATCGAGATTAAAATCGATGACAATGCCGGTTTAGAATGGCTACCCCAAGAAACAATTATCTTTAATGGTGCAGCATTTCGCCAACATTTACGAGTGGATTTAGGGGAAAATAGCAGTTGGTTGGGATGGGAAATTACCCGTTTTGGTCGCAGTGCGAGAGGGGAGAAATTTTTAGCGGGAGAATGGCATTCTAATTGGGAAATTTGGCGATCGGGACAACCTTTATGGATTGATCGATCCTTCCTGTTGGGTGGTAAAATGATCGAGGGATTTTCCGGTTTAAATGATAGCGCCCTGATCGGTACTTTAGTTTATATCGGTCAACCAGTGGGCAGAAATTTAATCGAGAAAGTGAGAGATTTTTCCCTAGAAGGAGAGATGGGAGTTACTAGCACTTTAGGAGATGGTCTTTTGTGTCGTTATCGGGGTAATTCTAGCGGTGAAGTGCGACAATGGTTTCAGCAGGTTTGGCAAATTTTAAGGCGAGAAATGAGCGATCGAGAGGCAATTATTCCGCGAGTTTGGTTATCTTGGTAAGTAGGGTTTGCTGAATAAATGTGAAATGTAGGCAAGGTAGGGGTTTTGTGGCTTTTCTCGCGAAACAGGTGCAAGATTTTGAGAGAATCGTGCTTCAAAACCTTGCGTCTTCATCGGCCCGCATCCTGTAGGGGCGAAGCATTCGGGCAATAACCTATCGGTGAAACCGGAGATTTTCTATCCGAATGCTTCGCCCCTACTTTTTGCCGCAAACCCTACTTAAAGGCGGTTAATGAAACCTCTTGCATAATTAATTTTTGAGGGTTCAAAAACGTCAAAAATAAGGATTAAATCGCATAAAATCTGTAAATAGACCATTTAACTGATTATCATTCATTCTTAATTCTCCTGACTACTGACTACTGGCTACTGACTCCTAACCCTAACAACAATTTTTGATTTTTACAAGAGGTTAATTATCATTTTTTCAAGTCACTTGAATGCCTGTATCGGTGATTGGGGCTATCCAAAATTGTAGATCGGGAGCGACGAGAATTTCCCGGGCCTCTTTAACGATAGTTTCCGCCACTTCCTGAGATGAACAGAGAGTAAAAACCGTCGGGCCAGAGCCTGACATCATCGTTCCCAAGCCGCCTAAATCGCCCAGAACCTGTCGTAACTCGGCTACGAGGGGAAATTCGGGTAAAACCACCTTTTCGAGGTCATTGTGGATAAATTTGCCGATAGCGGCTGGTTTTTTCTGGGCGATCGCTTGTACCAAAGCCCCGGAACTCACCTGCTGACGACGGTGATGAAAGTCCTCTGGAGAAGACAGATAGGTATCCTGAAATTTTTGCCGATAGCTTTGGTAGGCCCAGGGTGTAGAAACGGATAAATGGTCGTATTTGGCTAAAATCACCCATAATCCGGTCAGAGGAGCGATAGGATCGAGAATTTCTCCCCTTCCCGTACAGATAACCGTTCCTCCTGTCACACAAAAGGAAGTATCGGACCCCAATCTTGCCGCTAAAGTTTCTAATTCCGGACGGGTTAACCCTAATTCCCAGATTAAATCGATACCGACTAACACCGCCGCCGCGTTGGTGGAACCCCCCGCTAAACCGGCAGCCACGGGAATATATTTGTCGATGGTGATATCGATGCCGCCGTAATTGGCAAAGAGGCGGGGGAATTCCCTCGCCATCAAAGTGGCAGCCCGATGGGCGAGATTACTGCTATCTTGGGGGACGAGGGGATGATGGCAAAAGAGACGGAATTCCTGCAATCCGTTGGGCCGGAGAGTGATGCGATCGCATAATGCCACCGTCTGCATCACCATCACTAACTCGTGGAAACCATCGGGGCGATCGCCAACGATTTCTAGATATAAATTAATTTTAGCGGGGGCTAGAAGGGTATAACTGTGCATTTGTCAAGGAAAAAAATCTAAAATTTTGGCAGTTGACCTAATTTTTCCGCCAAGTCAATCCATTGCGATAAACTGAGATCTTCGGCGCGAGCGAGGGGATTAATTTCTAATTGTGTCAGGATTTGGCTTAATCGATCGCTATCTAGACAATTTTTGAGATTATTGCGTAACATTTTGCGCCGGTTGGCAAAACCCCAGCTAATTAAAGTGGACAAAAAGGCAGCATTACTGACATTATTCGGCAAAACACGGGGTAAAAGCTGAATTACCGCCGAATCTACCTGGGGAGGTGGGGAAAAGGCCCGCCGGGGTACATCACAAATCCATTGACAATCGGCAAGGTATTGAATGCGGACGCTCAAAGCACTGTAAGCTTTGGTGGAGGGGACAGCGACTAATCTTTCGGCGACTTCTTTCTGGACTAAGAGGGTAATACTCTGGTAAGGGGGGGTGAAGGGATGGGCGATCGAACCGAGCAGCTTTTCGAGAATCGGACTGGTGATATTATAGGGAATATTAGCCACTACCTTATTAACCGGCGGCAGTTGCTCCGGTTTAAGGGTAAGAAAGTCGCCTGGTATGAGATGAAAGTTATCTTGTTGGCCAAATTTTTTATTTAAAATTGTCCATAGATCTCGATCGATTTCTACAGCGACAACCAATTGAGCGCCATCGAGAAGACGACGGGTTAAAATGCCTGTACCAGGACCGATTTCTAATACCCGATCCTCTGATTGTAAATTAGCAGCGCCGATGATGCGATCGAGTATCGATTCATCTTTTAACCAATGTTGTCCAAAACGTTTACGCGGTTGAATTTTCATACCTCTATTTTAAAATCAGAGGGTTGTCCTCGACAATAACACCCCTGAAAATATCGACCATGCGATCGATAACCGCATCAATTATGATAGAGCCTAGGCAAAGATAGCAAAAAAATTAGATACAATGTCAGATTTGAACGATGTTTTCGCAATTGTAGCAGGAGCGGTTCCGGGGGCGTTATCTCGTTATCATATTACCGAATGGACAAAAGCAAAATTCGGCTTGCGCTTTCCCTATGGAACCTTTATTATTAACTTAACCGGCTGTCTAGCTATCGGTTTCTTTTTGGCTATTTTACCCAGTTTTCCCTTTTATTCCCACGAACTAGATTTAATGGTGAGAACGGGATTTTTAGGAGCTTATACCACCTTTTCCACCTATAGTTTAGATATATTGATCCTCTGGCGCAATCAACAAAATTTTCTCAGTCTTTTTTTTGCCGTTGCTAGTATCATTTTCGGATTGATTGCCGTGAGAATCGGGGCAGCTATTGCCCAAGTTTTTCTAGGTTAAGTAGGTAGGCGTTAAAAACTATCAGATGCCCCCCTTATCAAGGGGGGATTAAGGGGGGATCGAACCTAAAATCCATTTTTAATTTAATTATAACCAGCTACTTAATTCTCCACTTTATTGACTATTGAAGGGCAGGACAGACAGCATGGATTTTTTCAGGGGACGTTATGGTTTATTCGTGGCGATTGGGGCTATTTTTGGGGCTTTGAGTCGTTTTTATATCGGAGAATTAATTGACAGTATTTTCGGTCAAGAATGGGGATTTGTAGGAACATTTTTTGTTAATCTTTCTGGCTGTTTAGTTATTGCTTATGTTTTTACTATAGTTAGGGAAAATATTCGCATAATTGCCCCAGAATTAGGATTGATGATTGCCACGGGTTTTTGTGGTTCCTATACAACTTTTTCCACCTATAGTTTGGAGGTCAACAAGTTTTTAGAGCAGGGAAACGTGACTTTCGGTTTAATTTACTGGTTGGGCAGTGTTCTTGGGGGGATGATTACGCTTAAAATTGGAGTTACTTTAGCAAGAACAGGTTTTCCTAGATGAGTTATTAAATAGATTTTGCGTCAGATCCCCCCTGCCCCTAGGGTTGATTCATAGTAGGGTTGATTCATGAATCAACCCTACTACCTTGATAAGGGGGGTGTCTGACAACTTTTAACACCTAACTACTTAAGCATTTCAGCACAATTGAGACCATCTTTTTCCTTTCCTCCCCAGTCTTAATAAGTAATGTCTCCATTGGTTTGAAACCAATTGATGGCATCAGCTAAAGCTTGTCTAATCGGCGATTGGGGTAAGCCTAGTTCTTGCACTGCCTTCGAGGAATCGTAGTACATGGACTGTTTTGACATTTTCACGCCATCAAGGGGTATAGAGGGGGATTTCCCGAGGACAGGAAGAACTTTTTCATCTAACCAAGCTATTAGTAAAGGAATCCAAAAAGGTAAAACAATTTTCGGGGCATTTATGCTGGTAATTTCGGCTAATTCTGTCAACAAAGTTTTTAAAGAAGTGTTTTGATGACCTAAAATATATCTTTCGCCAGTTCTGCCCTTTTCTAAAGCTAATAAATGTCCCCAGGCCACATCGCGCACATCAATTAGATTTAATCCCGTATTCACATAAGCGGGCATTTTTCGCCGCAAAAAACGGAGAATAATGTCGCTGGTGGGTGTAGGCTTGATATCAAATGCTCCTATGGGCGTACTAGGATTAACTATAACGATATCCTGTCCTCTTTGTACTGCTTTGAATGCCTCCTGTTCTGCCCAATACTTCGATTTTTTATAATAACCCACTAATTGATGGGCGGGACTTTGATAAGTTTCATCGACACTTTCACCCTTTTTACCCACTCCAATGGCGGCCACGGAACTGGTATAAACTATTCTGGCAATTCCCGCTAAATGCGCCGATTCTAGAACATTTCTTGTGCCTAAAACATTGTTTTGGTAGAGTTGATGTCTATCCTTTTGCCAGAGAGAATAGTGCGCCGCTACATGAAAGAGAACTTCGCATCCGACCATTAATTTAAATAAGTTCTCATCATTTAAATCACCCCAGACAATTTCCACGTCTAAACCCCACAAATTTCTGAGATTACTGTGGGGACGGACGAGGACGCGCACTTGGTAGCCTTCAACTAAAAGCAATCGCACTAAATTCGCCCCGATAAAACCCGTCCCACCCGTCACAAAAGCACGCATTGCTCAAACTTTCTCCTATTTTCGCTTCCTATCGGTAACTGAAATTTAATCACCTTAACTTTATTATTACTATACCTTAATCTTAGTCAATATTTAAGCTTTTCTTGATAAAATTTGTGGACAGATTATTTTAGACTAAGAGCAGTAAATCTTCAGTAAAAATCCTCCTATGAATCCATCTCCAGAGTCAACTTTTGTTTGTCCGATTATCATCGAAGACGACAGAACAGGATTAGACACAGAAACTATCCGACGGGCTTTAAGGGATAATTTACTCTATATTCAAGGTAAATTACCGGAATTAGCCAGCAAAAACGATCTTTATATGGCCCTAGCCTATACAATCCGCGATCGTTTATTGCAGCGTTGGTTAACCACCCAACAAACCTATCTAAAAAAAGATGTCAGAACCGTTTGTTATCTCTCGGCCGAATTTTTAGTCGGTCCCCATTTGGCTAATAATTTAATTAATCTCGGTATCTACGAACAGGTCCAGAAAGCTGTCAGCGAATCCGGATTAAAACTAGAAGAATTAATTGCCCAGGAAGAAGAACCTGGGTTAGGAAATGGTGGTTTAGGTCGTTTAGCAGCCTGTTATTTAGATTCCCTTTCTACCCTAGAAATTCCGGCTATTGGTTACGGTATTCGCTACGAATTTGGTATCTTTGATCAAGAAATCCACGACGGTTGGCAGGTAGAAATAACCGATAAGTGGTTACAGTATGGAAATCCCTGGGAAATTGCCCGACCGGAATCATCGGTAGAGGTAAAATTTGGCGGTTATACCGAGTCCTATACCGACGAAAATGGTAATTATCGCAGTCATTGGATTCCCGATTATGTAGTCAAAGGAATTCCCTACGATACCCCAATTCTCGGCTATCGAGTTAACACCGCTAATACCATGCGTCTATGGAAATCAGAAGCTTGTGAATCTTTTGATTTTGGACGCTTTAATCGCGGCGATTATTATGGTGCGGTGGATAATAAAGTTCACTCGGAAAATATCAGTAAAGTTCTCTATCCTAACGATGAACCAATTCAAGGCAAAGAACTGCGTTTAGAACAGCAATATTTCTTTGTTTCCTGTTCCCTACAGGATCTGATTCGTATTCACTTACATGAAAACCCCAGTCTCGATAATTTTCATCAAAAATGGTCGGTACAATTGAATGATACTCACCCTTCTGTCGGGGTGGCTGAGTTAATGCGCTTGTTAATTGACGTGCATCATTTCGATTGGGATAAAGCTTGGTTTATTACTCAAAATACCTTCGCCTATACTAATCATACCCTTTTGCCAGAAGCTTTAGAAAAATGGCCTTTGAGTATTTTTGGTCGTCTTTTCCCCCGATTAATGGAAATTATCTATGAAATTAACCATCGTTTCTTGGATAAAATTCGCATTATTTATCCCCATGATGACGGCAAAATGTCCCGTTTATCTATAATCGATGAAAGCGGCGAAAAATATGTCCGTATGGCTCACCTCGCCTGTGTGGGTTCCCAGGCAATTAATGGGGTGGCAGCCCTCCATACAGAATTACTGAAAAAAGATGTTCTGCGCGATTTCTATGAACTCTTTCCCGAAAAGTTTAGCAACAAAACCAATGGAGTTACTCCCCGGCGCTGGATAGTTTCTAGTAATCCCCGCTTAACTTTTGCGATTACCGAAAAAATCGGCGAAAATTGGATTAAGCATCTGGAGGATTTACGCGGTTTAGAAAACTATGTGGATGATGGGGGATTTCGGGACTCTTGGCGACAAATTAAATACGATATTAAGGCAGATTTAGCCAATTATATCGATAAAAAAGTCGGCATTAAAGTTGATCCTAGTACCCTCTTTGATGTGCAGGTAAAACGCATTCATGAATATAAACGACAACACCTCAACGTTTTACATATCGTTACTCTCTATCATCGTCTCAAAAATAACCCCAATCTCGATATTACCCCACGCACCTTTATTTTTGGTGGTAAGGCAGCCCCGGGTTATTTTATGGCAAAATTAATCATTAAATTGATTAATTCTGTGGCGGAAGTGATCGATAATGATCCGACAATTGGAGGACGGTTAAAAGTGGTTTTCCTACCCGATTATAATGTCACCTTCGGTCAACGGGTTTATCCGGCTGCCGACTTGTCCGAACAGATTTCCACGGCCGGGAAAGAAGCTTCGGGAACTGGTAATATGAAATTCTCCATGAATGGGGCCTTAACTATCGGCACTCTCGATGGGGCAAATATCGAAATTCGTGAAGAGGTGGGGGCGGAAAATTTCTTTCTTTTTGGCTTGACAACCGAGGAAGTTTATGCTAAGAAAGCCGCTGGTTATAATCCCCAAGAATACTATTACCACAACGAAGAATTGCGGGCAGTATTAGACCTCATTGGTTCGGGATTTTTTAGCCGGGGTGATAGTAGTTTATTCCGCCCGCTTGTGGATAATCTTATCTACAATGATCCCTATATGTTACTGGCCGATTATCAGTCCTATATCGACTGTCAGGAAGGAGTCGGTCACGCTTATAAAGAGCAAGAACATTGGAGTCGTTTAGCGATTCTTAATGTGGCCCGCATGGGTAAATTCTCTAGCGATCGATCGATTCGGGAATACTGCGAGGAAATCTGGCGGGTACAACCGGTAAAGATTGAATTACCCGATTATACTCAAGCCAATGCCGGTTTATCGGTAAATTAGAACCAATCTAGGCAGTAGGATCCTCTTTATTTATTCTACTGCCCACAGCATAACCAGCCTTGGGCGACTCTAATCTAGATTTTTACGGGATTGACGGGGCTCGAACCCGCAACTTCCGCCGTGACAGGGCGGTGCTCTAACCAATTGAACTACAATCCCATTTTTGCGACAATTCTGATTATAACTTCATCATCCTGGTTATGTCAAGCACCTCTGGGAAAATTTTTTTTGAGGGAGTGGGGAAGTGGGAAGTGGGAAGTGGGGAGAGGGGAGTGGGGAGAGAGGAGAAGGAAGTGGCAAGTGGGGGCGTTATCCAGAAGCGCTCAAGGCTGGCAATAAGGCGATTAAAATTAAACCAGACCATGCTGAGAGTTACTTTCGTCGTGGTCAAACTCGTTGGTCCATGGGAGACTATCGAGGAGCAATCGCCGATGTCAATGAAGCGTTGCGCCTCCAACCAGATTTGGCGATCGCTTACCAATTCCGAGGCACACTGAAGTCACAACAGGGAGACAATCAGGGAGCGATCGCCGATATTAATGAAGCGTTGCGCCTTCAGCCCGATAATGCCGGGGCTTATGCTACTCGGGGAATTGTCCACGCTAGAATGGGAGACCAACAGAGACTTGCTGAGGACTTCAATAAAGCTTTAAGTCTCCAGCCTGACGATGCCCAGATCCATCAAAATCGTGGTTACGCCCGTTTTATCCTAGAAGACTATCAGAAAGCAGTTGAGGACTACACTGAAGCCATCCGCCTTGCTCCTGAATCAGCCTATCAATTCTACACGGAGCGGGGGTTTGTCCGCTATCAGCAGGAAGACTATAAAAAAGCTATTGAAGATTACACTGAGGCTTTGCGCTTCCGTCCTAACTATGTCATGGCTTATGTTCGCAGGGGGGAAGCTTACGCTAAGTTAGGGAATCAGCAGGGATTTACTGAAGATTTCAAGAAAGCTCTCAGCCTCCAGCCTGACAATGCCTGGATTTATACTGAGAGAGGAGATACCTACTTTTTTCTAAAGGACAAACAGAAAGGGATAGGAGATTACGACGAAGCTATACGTCTTGCTCCTGAATTAGCCTATTGGTACTATAATGCGCGGGGCTATCAGTTTTATGGACAGGAAGACTATAAGGCTGCGATTGTAGATTACACCAAAGCCATTGGACTCAAACCCGACGAGGCTTGGTCTTATTACAACCGAGGGGATGCTTACAGGCTTCAGGAAGACTATAAAGAAGCCATTGCCGATTACACTGAAGCGATTCGCCTTAAACCTGACTTAGCTGATGCCTTCAATCGACGGGCTATTACTTATGCGCGTCAGAAGAACTATCAAGGAGCTATCAAAGACTATACAGAAGCAATCCGTCTCGCTCCTAATAATGTCGTGTACTACAGTAACCGAGGCAATTCTTACTCTAGCTTAAAAGATTATCAAGCAGCGATCGCTGATTACACAAAGATTATTGACCTCCAGCCTGATAATGCCAAGTCCTATTTTCAAAGAGGAAATTTGCGCTACTCAATTAAAGATTATCAAGGAGCGATCGCTGATTGCACGGAAGCCATTCGTATTAAACCTGACTATGGTGATGCTTATGGCTATCGGGGTTTAGCGAAGGCCGAGATAGGAGATGAACAAGGAGCAATTGAAGATTTGCAAAAAGCCGCACAACTTTTCCGTGAACAAGGGAATGACGATGCCTATCAAGTAGCACAGACAAAAATTCGAGAAATTCAAGGCATAAGCACAGAGGATGAACAGGTAAGTCGAAGCAATCCTCAAAATGTAGAAGCTTATCTCGGCCGAGGTATTGGCAGCTATAAAAGAGAAGATTATCAGACGGCGATCGCTGAATATAATGAGGCTATTCGTCTCGCTCCTCAGAATGCTTTTGCTTACAATTTGCGAGGTAATGCTTATTTTGCTCAGGAAAATTATCAGCAAGCTATCAAAGACTATACCCAGGCTATTCGTCTAAATCCTAAGTTTGCTGTAGCCTACTCGAATCGGGGAAATATTTACTACGAATTAGAGGACTATAAGGGCTCTTCGGGAATTGTTATGCAAATAATTAACTTAAAATAAAATTCGATGAGAGCGCCTACGCTCAAAAGTAGCTGAAATCCATATAGAGAAGGACTTAAGGCACAAACAAGTTAATACCAAAAGATAGACAATCGAGTT
>NZ_JADBSZ010000336.1:0-15649 GCF_020246425.1 Microcystis sp. M079S1 | reverse complement strand
GAAATGGGGCGAAAGTCTGTGGACTCTGTGTAAGACAGTACATGGTTTTTTAACTGTGGTATGCGACGGTGGTGGAAGCAGAAACTTAAATCGTGAGGTTTAGGAATCGCCGCACTTTTAGGGCGGCGAGGATGTCAACAAGTAAGAGAAGCTTGATTTATGTTGGTACAGAAATGATGAATCAAAAAATTACTGCTATTTTCAATGGAGAAGCTTTTTATCCTACTGAAACCTTTAATCTTAAGCCGAATACTAAAGTAAAATTGACAATAGAAACTCAATTAATTGATGAAGAGCAATTGCAAATAATGGCAGATGATCAGGATATTTTAGGAGAAATCGCTACCATTAATCAGGAGTTTATGGTCTCTGAAATGGACGGTTTGTAGAAAATGACTATCGCAAGAGGTGAAATTTATTTCGTTAATCTTAACCCGATTCAAGGAAAAGAGCAAGCAGGAACTAGACCAGTTTTAGTATTATCTATTGATGTGATCAATCAGTTACCCTTAGTGGTGATGGTAGTGGTGGGGACGAAAGGAGAAAATATTCGCCAAGATTATCCGACTAATGTTCGCGTTTCGACTGATGAAAGTGGGCTTCCTTTAGAAACAGTCTTTCTTGGTTTTCAAATTCGTTCAATTGATAAAAATCGCTTCCCCTCGGCACCAGTTGGGAAACTATCCGAAGAAAAAATGCAAGAAATTGAAACGGCAGTCCGATATTGCCTAGTATTGTAAGGAGATTTTATATTTTTGGTACGGCGTTTATCCATAGCTCCTGCAAGCGTGGTATTTCATTGATGCCAATTCTAGCAGATAGCCTCGAGGCGCTCTGACCAAGGTAGTCCTGGTGCCGATAACCAAAGTGCTCAACTTCCGCAAGAATGCTAATATAAAAAAGCTATTGGCTAATTTTTTCCTATTTTAACTCGCAATATGCTCCCGTCTAATCTCGATCGCATCGTCGAACGCCTCAAACGTCGTACCGATCCTAAGCAAAAATACGAACAATTACTAGCTTTTGCTAAAAAACTAGAACCAATACCAGAATCTGCCAAAATACCCGCCAATAAAGTCCATGGCTGTGTATCCCAAGTTTATATCACTGCCGACCTCGAAAATGGCCAAGTTTGGTACAAAGGGGATTCCGACGCGCAATTAGTCAAGGGTTTAGTTGCTTTGTTAATCGAGGGTTTAAATGGACTGACTCCCACAGAAATCCTGCAAGTCACCCCGGATTTTATCGAAGAAACCGGTTTAAAAGTCAGCCTTACTCCTTCCCGCGCCAACGGCTTTTATAATATTTTCCAATTAATGCAGAAAAAAGCTCTCGGTTTTCAGTTGGGAATGTCCGCTTAGATACCTAGTTTTCTGGTTCCGGTTCCTTTGATTCGGGAATCTCGCAGTTTTGGAAACGAGTATCCACCAGCGAACGCGTGCAACCCCAATTACTCGGTATTCCCGACGGCCAACCCATCCGCAAAGCTTCCGGACAGATGGCCATCACCGTTAACTGACAGTCAATTAACTGAAAACCCTCTTTCTCACACTGTTTGAGACTGTGTTTGAGAATGGAATCATTGTTAAATTCGATGGTTTTATTACACTGAATACAGACCAAATGATGATGGTGGTGGGGATAGGGTTGATTGAGTTCGTAGTGTTTATGACCCTCGGCCAATTCCAACTCCCGCAAAATTCCCATCCGCGACATTAGTTTAACACTGCGGTAAATCGTCGATAAACTAATTCCCTCCCCCCGTTTGTCCAGTAATTCCTGCAATTCTTCGGCACTGAGATGATTGCCTTTCGGTAAATTCTGGAAAACGTGCAGAATTTTCTCTCGCTGGGGAGTTAAGCGCCACCCCCGCGCGTTGAGTTCCGCTTTCAGGGAGGAAGCAGTGTAGGCAGACATAAGCGATCAACTCTCAATAAAAGCTATTTAATTGACAATGATAGTCGTTTCGGCGAGCCATTGGCAACAATTTTCAGTAGTTGAAAATTCCCCCCGCATTCGAGTATGAAAAATTACTATGAAATCCTCCAAATTCCCCGTAATGCCAGTAATAATCAGATAAAAGCCGCTTTTCGTCGTCTGGCCCGGCAATATCACCCCGATTATAATCCCAATGATCCAGAGGCAGTGACAAAATTTCGGGAAATTGAACAAGCTTATCGGGTTTTGAGCGATAAAGAGAAAAGAAAAGAGTATGACCGCAGTTTATCCCCAGAAATACCCACTTTTAACCGCAGTGCCGAGGATTTTTATCAACAGGGATGGCGCTACGCTCAGGAGAAAAATTATCAACTAGCGATCGCATTTTACCAGCAAGCGATCGCAATTAATCCGCAATTTTGGCAGGCCTATCTGCAACGGGCGGAAGTTTACTACTATAATCAGCAGGATCGGCAAGTTTTAAGCGATTGTCGGCAAGTTTTGCAGTTAAAACCCGATTGTTCCCCAGCTTACTATTACCTCGGTTTATCCCGTCAACGACTCGGTTACACCCAATCCTCCCTAGAAGCTTATAAAAAAGCAATCGCCATTGACCCAGATAACCCCCAATTCTATTATCAAAGAGGATTGGCTCTAGAGGAACTCTCGGAACTGCCGGCAGCACGAAAAGATTTCCAAATAGCGGCCAAGAAATTCAAGCAACAGGGAAATTTTCGCCGCTATCATGCCATTGCAAATAAGTTAAGAGACTCTCAGAAAAGTTATCGACAACGGCAATCGCTCAAGTGGTCAAAAACTCTTTTTATTGTTGTTAATTTGCTGAAAATCTCTTGCTCATCTTTGCTCAAACCCAAGACAGGTCTGGCAGAGGCTTTTTTAAAGCTCAACCGTAATCAGGCTTTAGCTACAGGGGTATTGTCGGCAATAATCAGCAGTTTTTTCATCGCTTTGACTTGGCAAAACTGGACAGTTAAATCCGAGTTTTTGCTGTTATTAGGTTGGGCAGTATTTCCTTTTATTATTCTGACTTTATCTAGTTGTTTGGGCAGAAAATTAAGTAATAAATATGGTAGTATCGTCGGTGATATATTTTTAGGTGGCTTAATAATTTTGCCCTTTTCCCTCGTCATTTGGCTCACTTCCTATTTATCCATAAATGGCGATATTATCGGCGCAATTATCGGTGTAACTGGCGGTTATCTAACCGGAATTCTCTACTATGGTTATCGCCATTTATCCAATATTTCTTCGCCGATCTCTTTACTTTTAGTCCCTTTTGTGCTAGGGTTTCTTACTGTCAACATCTGGGGAGTTTATTATTATCTCTAGATCTTCGGGGGTATTACAGTTAAATAAAATCTCGGAATTATCGATGATTAATTCCTCCACCACGGAGACATTTAACCATTTTTGAAAAGAAGTTCCCCCTTGCTGAATATAAGTCTGCACAGATTCTAAACAACGACGATGATAAAAAGCACAGAGAGGCTCCCAACGAGAGCCGCACCGGGGAACCAAAGCCATGGCATTTTCTGGTACAGTGGCTAATAATCTTGACCATTCTTGAATAATTGGGGGCGTTAGTAAAGGTAAATCGCAAGCGAGCAATAAAACCCAATCGGTTGATACAAAAGTTAATCCCAAGGCAAAGGCCAATAAAGGCCCCCTAGTGGGGAGAGGTTCCTTGATTATCCGGCAGTATTGGGGAATGATAAGTTCATAACGTTCTGGCCAAGGCGTGATCACAGACACTTGTACTGCACAATCTTGGGCAATTAAACAGATATTCTCCAGAAAAGAGACACCCTGCAAAGATAACAAAGCTTTATCTTCTCCCATCCTGGAACTTTGGCCACCGGCCAGAATTAACGTCGTTAAAGCGGGAAAATCACTCATAATAACCAGTTCTATCGGACAAATACCATGATTAATCACGATCCTTTCGGTGATCGCAAATTAGAGCGCCTGCAATTAATGTTATATCTAATCCCCTTTCTAGGAGTGATTCCCTCCGCTTGGACATGGTATCGAGGAGAAGGAAAGGGAAAAGAAAGGCAAATTAGTCGCTTATCCTTGAATTTAACGCTAGGATGGCTACTTTTTTACACTTTCCTCTGGACTGGCGCTACTTTCAGCGACCAAACCTTGAGTTTTCGCTTTTTATACTGGAACGGTTTATTAACTTCTGCTTATATTCTCCTCTGCCTAGGAATTATCTTCAAAGTTTGGCGGCAAAAATAAATAGCTAGGCAGTCAACTTGATTCTTTTGGCCAAGTCAAGGCCAAATCCCCTGAATAGGAATCTAGCCAACTTGCTCAAATCTATGCTAGTCTCTTGATACTTAATATTAATATCTTCATAAATAAGCACTAGATGAATTCCCATTTAATCAAAGTTCCCTTTGTCGATTTAACTTGGCAAAATCAGTCCCTACAAGCAAAAATTACCGAGGCAATCCAAACAGTTATCGACCGGGGAGATTTTGTTTTAGGCCAAGCTTTAGCCGAATTTGAAACCGCCTTCGCCCAAGCTTGCGGAGTCGAGTATGCTGTGGGAGTAGCTTCTGGCACGGCTGCTCTTGCCCTTGCTTTACAAGCTTACGGCATCGGTGCCGGGGATGAAGTGCTAGTCCCCGCTAATACCTTTGTCGCTACCCTCATGGGTGTTATTCAAGCGGGAGCTAAACCGATTTTAGTTGATTGTCACCTCGATACGGCCTTAATTGACCTCGCGGCGGCCGCCCAAAGAATTACCCCCAACACCCGCGCCATTCTCCCCGTACACCTGTACGGACAAATGGTATCACCCCAACAATTACAGGATTTTGCCCGCAGCTATAATCTGATTATCTTTGAAGATGCGGCCCAAGCCCATTTAGCCAGTAGAGAAGGTTATCGCGCCGGCAGTGTCGGTGTGGCGGCGGGGTTTAGTTTTTATCCCAGTAAAAATTTGGGTGCTTTTGGCAATGGCGGAATGTTAGTGAGCAATGATCCCGAAATTAGCCAAAAAGCCCGCAGTTTAAGAAATTATGGCGCACCGAGCAAGTATTTCCACACCGATATCGGCACTAATAGCCGTTTAGATAGCATACAAGCCGCCATTTTAAACATTAAATTACCCCATCTGGAAAGCTGGAATCGCTCCCGTCATCGAGCGGCAAGACAATACGACCGGCTTTTGGCTCCTTTAGCCGATAAAGGCATTTTACCCGTACGAGACGAAACCGAGACTGGTCATGTCTATCATCTCTACGTTATTCGCATCCTCGCCCATTGTCCCGTTGAGCGCCAACAACTACAAGAACAATTAACTGCCGTCGGTATTCAAACCGGCATTCATTATCCGATTCCTTGTCATCTGCAACCGGCCTATCGCTACCTCGGTTATCAACAGGGAGACTTTCCTAAGGCAGAGATTCTCTGTGAAGAAATTGTCTCTCTCCCCATGTACCCCGGTATCAGCGAGGAGCAGATTGAAATCGTGGTTGAACAGATCACTGCGATCATCGGGTAACATAAATTCAGAATTTGTCACTAAATCGCTCCGTCCTATGGGTATTAGTCCTTCCCTATCCCCCGTCTCCCACAAAAATCGGCAATCTTGGCTGATGATCGGTTTCTTGGCGGTTATCTATGGTCCGGTGATCTTTCACTGGTACGATGGTTGGCTGAATAAATCGATCGGCATCGAACACGAATACTTTAGCCACGGCTTGATTGGCCTTCCCTACGCCGCCTATATTGTCTGGCAGAATCGCAAAAAATGGCAACGCCTCGAAGATCGCTCCCACCCCCTAGGAGCGTTTTTGTTAACCCTAGGAGCGATTTTGTATCTCCTCGGTTCCTCCCTTTGGGTTAGTATGTCTTTTCCGATTATTTTAGCGGGAATCTGTCTCTGGTTAAAAGGAACAGAAGGTTTTAAATTGCAAGGATTTCCCCTACTTTTAACAGCCTTAGCGACTCCTAATCCTATCCCCTACCTGATTGCTCCCTATACCCTACCCCTACAGGTTTTTATTGCCGCTTGCGCTGGTTTTATTCTCCAGCAAGCAGGCTTAGATGTCTCCGTTGACGGTATCTATGTAGCGGTAGAAGGTCGGATGGTGGAAGTCGCTCCCTACTGTGCGGGGCTGAAAATGTTATTCACCAGTCTTTACGTCACCCTCCTGCTGCTCCATTGGACTGATACCATCGAAAACGGTCGTAAAACCCGCTTTATGCTCCTCAGTGCCTTTGGAATTAGTGTCGGGGCTAATATTGTTCGTAACGCGCTTTTAGCTTGGTTTCACGGCACAGGACAAGAGGAAAACTTTAAATTACTCCACGATAGCTGGGGGGGTGATTTATACTCCGTCTTTATGTTATTACTAATCCTTTTGGTCTTCCAAATCATGCAGTATCGCGAGGCGGTCAAGAAACAGTACCCAGATCAAGAGGAAGGTAACCAGGATGATTAGTCAAAAAATTCCAGCCGAGGTAACTTTAGTGTTAGACAAACTCAAAAAAAAGCTCCCGGGTAATTATTTACTGCTGTTGTGCCTGCTGCTGCTGTTGATTTTAGGCGGTATCTTGCCCAATTTAATTTCTGGCCAGTGGTCTTGGGTGGAGCAACCGAGAATCGGTAATATTCAGAAAATGCAGGCCATACAAGAATCGGGAATCGAGTTGTCTGACCTGAAAACGATCGACCAGAGCCAAGGTGAAATCGGTGAGGGAAAATGGTCGGTACAAGTGCTGGAAAGTCCTGAGGGCAAGAGGATCACGCTGCTTTTAAAGCCACAGGTTTATTATAAAAATCAACCGGGATTAGAATGGTCCGATATCACTTCGATTAGTCGTTGGAATCAGGGGGAAACAACCGAGCTATCAATTCCCACCCGCTCGGGAGGAAAGGCGACGGCTCGATTCTATCGGGCCTGGACACAAAACACCTTTGCCGTGGTGCAGTGGTATGCTTGGCTAGGTGGTGGTCATTACGATCCCTCTGTTTGGTATTGGCTTGACCAATGGGCGCAATTAAAAAGACAGAGAGTACCCTGGATAGCCGTTTCCTTGCTGATTCCCTTAGACCCGACCAAAGAACTGCAAACTCTCACTCCCTTTGCTCTCAATCTCGCCGGGGAAGTGCAAAGTTACTTAGAACAAAATGTCTTAAGTCAATTAACTTCTGTCCCTCAGTCCACAAAAGAAAAGTAATTTGGCCGCTGCCAACCATATTTTTAAAGAAACTAGCTCAAGGCACTTTTCTAGCCCTTAATAGCTTCTTTGTTCCTCTCCCAGTAGATAACATCCCAGAAAATAAATTGTCATCGTCAGAACCCAAAAATTGACAGATCTGTATGATTCCACCAATGCTCGACAAGTTTTTGCCAGTTAGTTTATTCAGAACCGGGGCTATAGCCTTATCGGGGTTGAGTCTGACAGGGTTCTTATGGGTAATTCACTCCGAAGGACTCAAAGCCCAGGGTCCTTTGTCCATACCCCAGACTCAACCCGGAGCCGGGTTGGAATTTTTGCCCCCCCAACCCCCTAATCCCACCTTTCCCGAAAACACGATTCCCCCTACCGGCTACAGTCCACCGGTTTACTCTCCCAATAATCGCCAATTCCGACAAATTCAGGCCTATAGACTCGATATCGGCGATCAAATCAGCGTCTCGGTTCCCGATTTTCCCGAATTTAATTCCACGGGGCCGGTGGATCCCGATGGTAATTTTCTGGTGCCGATTTTAGGGCGTATTCCTGTGCTGGGCTTGACTTTAGACGAAGTACAAACTAAAATCCGCCTCGAATTGGGGCGAAAATACTTGCGGGAGGAACCGGAAGTGATTGCGGTTTTAACCACTGCCCGTCCCGTCCAGTTAACCATTCTGGGAGAGGTACAGCGACCAGGGTTTTATAGTGTTGCTCCTAATACTCCCCTAGCGCAGGTACTTTTGGCGGCGGGGGGTGGCACTCCCAGAGCCGATCTGCGTTCGATCGTTGTCCGTCGGGTTTTAGTCGATGGTACAGTATTAGAGGAGAAACTTGACCTTTATACTCCCTTAATTAAAGGGGAACGCTTGCCAGATATGCGTCTGCAAGGGGGCGATGCCGTGATTGTTTCCAAGTTAGAAGTGGGCCAAGAAACGGGATATAATCGCACCCTAGTGGCTAGAACCACCCTCACCCAGCAGAATATCACTGTCAGGGTTTTAGCTCCCTTAGTTCCTTCGGGAATTGCCCTGAGAAATGTTTCGATTCCTAATGGCAGTACCTTCCTCGATGTGGTGGCTAGTTTACCGGTTTCCGATCGCCTGCGGATTAATGTCAATCAAGTGTCTCTGCTACGTTTTGATAGTGCCAAAGGGGGAATTGTTAGTCAAACTTTGAGTCCGATAGCGGCAGTTAGGGGAGATATCTCGCAAAATGTTCCCTTAGAAGATCAGGACGTAATTATTGTCACCCGCACCCTATTAGGGGAAATTTTCGCCGCTTTTAATATCATTACCCAGCCCATTCGGGATATTTCCAGTTTTACCAATACAATTCTCAACCTTAGCAATCAATTCAATAACTTCCAATAACTGAGGGGCAACTTGCTCCCTTCACTCCTTAACACAACTTCATAAGCTAGGATTTCAAGGGCGAGAATCACTCTTGACCGCTAAAATGTAAAGAATCTGGGAATACATTAAAAAGCTATGGCTCTACCAATTGTTAAACGATTTCTCATCTCGCTAGATCAGAACAAATTTGTGGGAATATTCGTCTTCCTCGTCTGTTTAGGTGGTTCTGTGATCTTTGCTCTCCTACCCGATCCTGAGAAACCCCCCACCTTTTATCGGGCGGTGGGACAATTGGCCTACCGGGTGCCGCCGCCAGCTTTTACCAGTACAGGAAGCCAACTGCAAGAACAAGGGCGGGCTATTGATCGCGATTTACTGCTATCTCCCCGGGTATTGGTCAATGCCGCCAAAAAATTGCAATTTAATCAAGAACAGATCGTTAAAATTCGCGATCGAGATTTAAAAATCACCTTCCCCGGTGAAGCGGAGGGACAAAAAAATAATACCAATCGGTCTACAGGAACCGACCAACCCCAAGAGATACTTTTAGAGTTAACGGCCGACTCCCAGGCCAAGGCGGAGTTAATTCTCGAAACCTTGATGAAGGAAATGGTGGAATACAGTCGCTGGCTGAATACTTCCCAGTTACGCGCCCGCATAGAAGCTCTCAGTGTCCGGCTTAACGAAGTCCAAAAAGATTTAACCAGAGCCGAAGAAAAGTTTTATCGCTACATTAGCACCCAGGGTTCAGATTTATTGGCGATTCAAGATGGGAGTTTATTCACCGCTATCACCAGTAGTCAACAGCAACAGCGAGAAATTCGCCTAGAACTGCAAGGCATTCAAGGACAGATTAATAGTCTGAGTGAACAACTCGATTTAACCCCCGATCAAGCTTACACCTCCTCGGCCCTTAGTGCCGACCCGATTATTGCCAGTATCCGAGCCCAGATCTTGGACACGGAAGCCCAATTGGAGCGACTACAGAAGGATTTACGTCCCGAACATCCCACCGTAGTTAAATTACGCAAACAACAGGAAGTTAACGAATCTCTCTTACAAAAAAGAGCCGCCGAGGTGATCGGAAAAGATGGCATCCTGACCGATCTTCCCAGCAGTCGCATCCGTCAGCAAAGTAATCTCGATGCCACCCGTCAACAACTAGCGGCTCAATTAGTCACCCTGCAAACCCAGCGCGAGGGTTTAATGAAACAATTAGAATCCTTAGTGACTCAGGAACAGCAATTACGCTCCCAATACGAGAAATTCCCCGATAAACAGCTACAGCAAGCTCGTTTAACCCAAGCCGTCGCCTTTCAACGGGGTATCTACGAGAATATTCTCAATGCTCTGGTGGATGCTCAGGCCGCAGAAGCGGAAACCGTGGGCAGCCTCACCGTCGCCCAACCGCCGGTTGCTCAAGCGATCGAACAGGTGTTTAACCGCAAGAATCGTACCTTGATTCTCTTGGTGGGTGCTGGTTTGGGAACTTTAGCCGGATTGGGTACGATTCTCCTGTTAGCAGTGATCGATGATCGCCTGCACAGTCCCCAAGAATTGCGGGAAGCTTTGGTTAGTCGGGATATCCTAGTCTTAGGACAATTGCCGATTGTGCGGAATTTAGAGGGCGAGGAAATCGAGCCGATTCTCGCCGATGCTAATGCCAATTATCTCCCCTACTACGAACGTTTACGCAGTACCCTGCGACTTGTGGGCGGCGGCGAAACGGTGAAAGTGGTTGTTGTCACCAGCATTACTGGCGGAGAGGGGAAAACCGCCACTGCCTATAATCTGGCGATTGCCGCATCTTTAGCAGGCCGACGGACTCTGTTAGTCGAAGGAGATCTGAGAAGTCTTTCCAAGGCTGAAAAAATCGGGGTCATTCCCGATCCCAATTCTTTCCGAGAACCCCTACTTTACTACGGGGCAAAAAGTAAATCGATCCGGCTAGCCCCAAATATTGAAAACCTTTCCATTTTGCCTAGTCCCGGTCCGCAAAAACAAGCGGCAGCTATCATTGAATCGAGCGAATTACAATTAATTCTCAAAGATTCTCGCGGCCGTTTCGATCTGGTGATTGTGGATACTCCTTCTCTGTCTAGCTGTAATGATGCGCTCCTCTTAGAAGAACTAGCGGACGGGATTATTCTGGTAACGCGCCAGGCGATAACTCGTTCTAGTCTCTTGAGTGAGGCAACTGACCAGTTAATAGAAGCGGAAGTGAAAATTTTAGGGGCGGTGATTAACTACGTCGATATTACACCGACTCTCAACACCCCCGGATCGGAACTGCCGCCTTTGATAGTTCCCCCACTACAGGAACAAACACAGACAGAGGAAGTGAAAGTGGAGGTGTAAATGCGGTTACTTATGACAAAATCTTCTGGCTCGATCGAATTGTGGTTCTTGCCAAGAAAAAGCAAAATGACTGATACTATCTATGGTGGGAAAGGCTATGCGAATCGCTTCCATTTGCACTTCTAAGGAGGGACGATTGTTATAGGGTTGTCCCCATAAACCCGCTAAAGCTGGGATAACAGGATTTTGATTTCCCCTGCTTGCCACTACTCTTTTGATCTGATTAACCACACAGGTACTATCATTACAATTAGCGTAGGACATGGGATGCCATTCTAGGGAAGCGGGAAAACTATCCCAAGCTTGTAAACGGGAATCAAAACCTTGATTACCCACAAGACGATTTCCATCAGGAAAAAACACTGCCCCGGCGGGAATTCCCTGACGTTCCACTAGGGCGGAAAAATAACTAATATAATCAATTACACCCTGGGCAGCATGGGCAACCGCTAGGAACCAAAGTTCTAATTTGAGGCGATCAAAACGACTTTTAACTGATTGTTTCATCTCCTCTTCTAAGGGGATTCTACCCTGCCAAAGAGGGGCGGTTTCTTGGGGATAAAGGCGATCGGCTTCGACGATATCATGGGGGGAAATTTGGCCGCGAGTCAGATAGCGATCGATTAAAAATTTGCCCTTATTATTCAATCCTCGATTAATTAAAGCTTGTCGGGATGCCGGACTAAAAATCCATAAATCTTGGACATTATCAGCCACGGAATCGACTCCTGTTCCTCTGGGATAGCGAATATAATCAAATAAAACTCCATCGGGACGACGTTGTAAAATGGCTTCTAGGAGAATTAAATAATCCTGTCGCGCTTGATTACTGTAGGGATCGACAAAAGTTTGGGATCGATCATCGACAAAAGAGGTGCTATCCTGTCCTTTACCATTGCGTGCTAACACCTCCTTTCGCTCGGGTTTTAAGCTATAAGCATAGCCAAAATTGAGGCTAAATAACCAAGCGTACACCTTTAAACCGCGTTTATGTCCCTGTTCGATCGCCTGTGCTAATAAATCCACATTTCCCGCACTGGGATTTTTAATCACGCTATCCCAAACGGTGGGATTATTGTTAGGAGGTAATAAGACTTGACCATCGGCAAAAACTTCCAGATAAACTGTATTATAACCTTTGGCCACGATGCGATCAAGGATACTTTCTATCGATCCGGGACGGGTATCACAGGAGTAGAGACGCAACCAGATTGCCTGTTCCTGTAACCAGTGTCGGGAACGACAAAAGCGCAATTGTGCAGCATATTTCTGCAATAAAATGTCATATTCTTGGGGGGAAGTTTGACGCAGATTTTCTTGTTGTTTGATTTCCGATTCGGACAGTTGACAATTATCATTGACTGCGAGGCTAGGGTTAATCCCTAGGGAACTACTCCAGAGGATTATAGCGAGGAAACAGGATAGCGATCGCAGATAATTGACTTTTTTTAACATAGTTGTTCACGGCAAAACTAGCAAAGGAGAAATTTTCTTAGTTTGCTATTTTTTTAGAGCAGTTATCTTAATGGTGAGGTATAATGTTTTCGGTTTGGGGATAAGGGAGACAGGAGACGATTCTCAGTCAGATTATACTTCACCTTGATCGAAAATTTGGGTTGAAAACCCCGGCAAAATTTTGCCACCAACCAACCCAATCAACCGCTCAGATGTTTCCCTTCAACTAATTTCTAAGCGCGAGTAGAGAGTTTCTTCAGGCTAGAAGCTAACCGCTCAATCTTCTTCCTTTGCAAGGCAAGATAGGAAGATGGAAAATTAGTTAGGGTTGGCTGAATAATGGTAAAACCCTTTTAAAATAAGGCTTTTGACCTGTTAAAATCCGATGTTCATGCTGCGAAAATCGGATTGGGACCCTCAAAAACCTGGCATTATCCTTATTTTAGTACATAAGTTGGTACAAAAAATAGAGGGCAACAAAGCCTGAAACTCCCGACGACCGGCTACTGACTCGGAGACTCCTGACTCCTAACCCCACCAACAAACTTTTTCAGCAAACCCTAGTTAACCTTTTGGCAATTATCTGGATGACTAAAAATAAAAGAGTGCTGATTTTAGGGGGAACGGGGGAAGCGGCGGCATTAGCGGCTAAAATTGCGGCAATTCCGGGTATAGAGGCCATCGCTTCCTTTGCCGGTCGCACGAGAGAACCGATTACTCTCACAACTCCTTCTCGCCGGGGGGGGTTTGGTGGTGCCGCCGGGTTAGCCAATTATCTGCGCCAAGAAGGCATTGATTGTTTAATTGATGCCACCCATCCCTTTGCCGCGCAAATTTCCTTTAATGCCGCTCAAGCCGCCTTGGATTGTGGTATTCCTCGATTAATGTTGAGTCGTCCAGCTTGGGAAAAAGTATCTGGAGATAATTGGATTGAAGTAGAAAACAATCAAGCGGCGGCGAATATTTTACCTGGGTTAGCGCCGCGGATATTTCTCACTATTGGTCGGCAAGAACTGGCAAGTTATGCACATTTAAACAATATCTGGTTTTTGATGCGGATGATTGACCCGCCAGAAGCAGATGCCATCGTACCGGTTGGAAAATTATTGTTGGAACGGGGGTCTTTTTCCTTACCGTCAGAGCGCTCTCTTCTACAAGAATATAAGATTGGGGCGATCGTGAGTAAAAATAGCGGCGGTGATGCCACCTACGCCAAAATTATCGCCGCTAGAGAGTTGGGAATAACTGTGGTCATGGTACAACGTCCACCCGTACCTGAAGGAGAAAAAGTGGCAGATGTTGAAAGTGTCCTGGCATGGTTAGAAAAAATATGACTCTAATGATTTTTCTGGGAAAATCATCAGCAAACCCTATCTAAATTACTCGTTAAGACTGCATCGGAGCAGGGAGCAGGGAGAGGATTTTTGAGCATTTGTACTAAAATTTTCCCTACGCAGTTTAAATTCAGTACAGCTTAAGTAGCTGGTTATAATTAAATTTAAAATGGATTTTAGGTTCGATCCCCCCTGCCCTCCTTGATAAGGTAGGGTTGATTCATGAATCAACCCTACCCTTGATAAGGGGGGTGTCTGATAATTTTTAACGCCTACCTACTTATCCGTTATCAGATGTTATACCAAATCTGGTTATTAAAGACTGATTATTTATTCCTCCTGTTGCCTTTTGCCTTTTGCCTTTTGCCTGTCCTGATATGTAGCCTATACTCAACGGATTTAGTGTTATTTTTCAGTTCACTGATTACTGTTTACTGTTTACTGATCACTGAAAAGCTTCCCACCCAATCTAGGGAAATTACACTTTCACCACGTTGCTAAAAGAGATTTTCAGGTAATCATCTTCCATTTTTGCTCCGGAAGGTTTCAGGGCTGCTAAAGCTTGGGGTAAGACTAAATTACGACGGTGATTACCGATGCGAATATTTAACTCGTCTCCAGTTTTATTTAGCTGTATTTGTTCCTTGGGTATGCCAGGTAAATATAATTCCAGACTGTAGTTATTTTCCTGTTGAACTACCCGAATGGTGTTTTCCTGGTAATAAACCTTAGTTGGATCTTCCCCGGCAAAAAGAGTTTCTTTCAGTCTTTCCAAAGCGGGTAAACCACACATTTCTTCGGAGTAGAGAGGAACTTCCTTAACCGGTAAAGGATGAAAATTATCGTAAATTTCCTGTTTATAACCCTGTTGATTTTCTTTCCAACGAGCAAAGAAAGGATCGGTTACTTTGTCGGGAATAATCCGATTAGCAATAATCAAATCGGTGGAAACATTATAGAGACTTAGGTAGGCATGGGCGCGTAAAGACTCCTTAATCACCATTTTTTCGGGGTTTGTCACCAAACGTACCGAGGTTTGAGTATTATCGGTCAAAACCTTTTCTAAAGCCTCGATCTGCTCATAAAACTCGTAGGGAGCATCCATAACTTCCTTGTCCGGTAGGGAAAAACCGACGATCGGTCGAAATAAAGGTTCCACCAGTGGTCGCAATGCCACCGACATTCCCTGTAACGGTTTGTAAAATCTTCTCATGTACCAACCGCCCACTTCTGGCAAACTCAGCAATCGTAAAGCTGTCCCCGTGGGTGCGGAATCGATAATCAACACATCATAAGTACCCTCATCGTAGTGGCGCTTCATGCGAACTAAGCCGAAAATCTCATCCATTCCGGGTAAAATCGCTAATTCTTCCGCTTGCACTCCATCTAAACCCCTAGCTTGCAATACCTGAGTAATATAACGTTTTACCGCGCCCCAGTTGCCTTCTAATTCCATTAGTGCGTCTAATTCTGCCCCCCAAAGATGGGGACGTACCAAACGAGGATCGTGACCTAATTCGAGATCGAAACTGTCAGCGAGAGAGTGAGCGGGATCGGTGCTGAGAACTAGGGTTTTATAGCCAAGTTCGGCGCAGCGGAGTCCTGTAGCGGCGGCGACGGAGGTTTTACCCACGCCTCCTTTACCGGTCATGAGAATTACACGCATGGGGGCTGATTTAAGAAAATTTACATTACTTATTCTTATTATGACGGGAAAGTTAACAAATTGAGGACAAGAATCAGCATTCTTGGCTTTGACTCTCCCCCGCTAACCGCTCGCGCGGTGTAGCGGGGGATTCTTGGTTCATAGGCTCTTGACTAGATCAAACAGGTTTAACTGAACGACCCCCGCCAGACCGCCTCCGCAAGCGTTTTCCAACACGGTCAGTCCGACCGCGTTTTTTCCTCGGTTCTCGATTACCTTTGCTGATGCCGTATCTCTTGGTTCGATGTTACCGCAAGAATCACACCGGTGAACTCTTTCCGATAACGCTT
>NZ_JADBSZ010000335.1:0-20772 GCF_020246425.1 Microcystis sp. M079S1 | reverse complement strand
TCCCGATAGCGATGGTAAACCGATGGCCGATAATACAAGACAATTTCGCTGGATTACGACGATTAAATCGAATCTAGACTGGTTATTTGCCAATAATGCCGATGTTTTTGTCGCTGGCGATTTACTCTGGTATCCCGTGGAGGGAGATAATAAGACTCGACAAGCGCCTGATGTGATGGTCGCTTTCGGCAGACCGAAAGGGGAAAGAGGTTCCTATCAACAGTGGAAAGAGAACAATATCCCCCCGCAAGTGGTTTTTGAAATTCTCTCTCCAGGTAATACCCAAACGGAAATGACCAGAAAACTACTGTTTTATGACCGTTATGGTGTGGAAGAATACTACATTTATAATCCCGATAAAAATGATTTGGGTGGCTGTATTCGTCAGGAAAATCGGCTCGAAAGTCTGGAAAATCTCGATAATTGGGTAAGTCCTCGCTTGGGCATTCGTTTTCAATTAGCCGAACCGGAATTACTCTTGTATTATCCCGATGGTCAACCCTTCACCAGTTACAACCAAGAACGACAACGGGCCGAAACGGAACGACAACGGGCCGAAACGGAACGACAACGGGCCGAAACGGAACGACAACGGGCCGAAACGGAACGACAACGGGCCGAACGATTGGCGGCAAAACTGCGGGAGTTAAATATTAATCCCGAAGAAACTTAAAAAAAATTATCGATCGAATCAATCGATCGAGATAGTCTCGGTACAATAAAAGTAGATAAATATCAAGTCCTCTAGCTAGAGTCGGAACAGTAAGCCCAGAAAAAATGCGCTAGGGCAGGGTTGACTAAATCGACGAAGCAATCGCTAAATAGGGGTAATTTCCGTCCACTTCTCCCCAATCCTGAACGGGAGAGGCAGAACCGAAGAATTTCTATAAAATTTCGGTAAGGGTGGAAAGATCAAGTAAGTTAGCGTTAGGGCTTAATCTTCGCCACGGAAAGTAGAACTATGACAGTTTGTGAATATCGGCCAGGTTTAGAAGGAATTCCCGCCGCCCAATCGAGTATCAGCTTTGTGGATGGGCAAAAGGGAATCTTAGAGTATCGGGGCATTCGGATTGAGGAACTCGCCGAAAAAAGTACCTTCCTCGAAACCGCCTATCTCCTTATCTGGGGTGTTCTGCCCACGGAGGCGGAACTGGAAGAATTTGCCGATGAAATCCGTTATCATCGACGCATCAAGTACCGTATCGAAGACATGATGAAATGCTTCCCCGAAAAAGGCCATCCCATGGATGCGCTACAAACTTCGGCGGCGGCCTTAGGGTTATACTATGCCCGTCGGGCTTTGGATAATCCCGAATATATCCGTCAGGCAGTAGTCCGGCTATTAGCGAAAATCCCCACCATGGTGGCGGCGTTTCAATTAATTCGCAAAGGTAATCATCCCATTCAGCCCAACGATAGTCTTGATTATGCGGCCAATTTCCTCTATATGTTGACGGAAAGACGACCAACGGATTTAGCGGCGAAAGTTTTCGATGTCTGTTTGACTCTCCACGCCGAACATACCATGAATGCCTCGACTTTTTCGGCCATGGTGACGGCCTCCACTTTAACCGACCCCTACGGTGTCATCGCTTCAGCAGTGGGAACTCTCGCCGGCCCCCTCCACGGTGGGGCCAACGAGGAAGTATTGTTAATGTTAGAGGAAATCGGTTCGGTGGCTAATGTTCGTCCCTATGTGGAAAAATGTATCGCCAATAAACAAAAAGTTATGGGTTTTGGACACCGGGTATATAAAGTTAAGGATCCCCGGGCGACGATTTTACAAAATCTTGCCGAACAATTATTCGCGGAATTAGGTTCCGATGAATACTACGATATCGCCCTAGAATTAGAACAGGCAATGGTGGATATCTACGGCGAAAAAGGTATCTATCCTAATGTGGATTTCTATTCGGGATTGGTCTATCGGAAATTAGGCATCCCCAATGATTTATTTACCCCGATTTTTGCCATCTCCCGGGTGGCCGGTTGGTTGGCCCACTGGAAAGAACAATTAAATACTAACCGCATTTTCCGTCCTACCCAAATCTACACCGGAGAACACGAAGTCCCCTATACACCGATCGAACAACGTTCTTAGATTTTATCTCCCATTCTTGATGGAAACACGGTTTCTCGCCTTTGTCAATCTTTCCTAGGCGAGATTTTTTGTCTCATTTCCTGTTATATTGATGGGGCAAGGAAACAGTCCAGTGGCTTTCAGCTTGGTCAGTTTCGGTGTATATAGCAAGACAAGGTCTTTACTTCTAGATAGTCGGACAGAAAAATATTAAAGATTATGGTGAAATTTTGGCGGGGATTAACGGTATTTTTAATTTCTTGTTTATTGCTGATTTCCCTAACTGCTTGTGGTAATCAAGTTAGACGCAATCAAGTGGTCATATCGGTATTAAGTGACCCAAAAACCTTTAATGCTGTTTTATCGGCCGAATCCCCGAATATTTTTGGTTTAACCTACGAAGGACTATTAACAGAAAATCCCATTACTGGCAAAAAAGAACCGGTCTTAGCAGAATCTTGGACAATTTCCGATGATAATTTGAGCATTATTTTTACTATCAGAGAGGGTTTAAAATGGTCAGATGGTCAACCCTTAACTGTTGATGACGTGGTTTTTACCTATAAAGATTTATATCTAAATCCTGATATTCCTAACAACTACCGCGATAGTTTAAGAATAGGATTAAAAAAAGAATTCCCCGTTATCACTAAACTAGATAATCGCAGAATTGAATTTAAACTACCCGAACCTTTTGCCCCTTTTTTAGATGCTGTCAGTTCACCGATTTTACCTAAACACGCTTTAGAAAAAACTATTCAGAAAAAAAGCCCCGATGGTAGGTTAGAATTTCTCTCCACTTGGGGGTTAGATACTCCTCCCGATAAAATTGTTTTTAATGGGGCTTATAAACTAAAAGAATATATAACGGGACAAAGGATTATTTTTGAAAATAACCCTTCCTATTGGAAAAAAGATGCCCAGGGACAACAATTACCTCATATAACTTCGGTAATTTGGGCAATAGTTGAATCTCAGGATACAACTTTACTACAATTTCGTTCGGGAAGTTTAGATTCTATTGCGGTAACTCCAGAATTTTTCTCCCTATTAAAAACCGAAGAAGAAAGAGGAAATTTCACTATTTTTAATGGGGGACCTGCCTACGGAACCCAGTTTATCAGTTTTAATCTCAATCAAGGAAAACGCGACGGAAAACCCCTAGTAGATCCGATTAAATCCCGTTGGTTTAATAACTTAAATTTCCGCCAAGCTATTGCCTACGGCATTAATCGTCAAAGAATGATTGATGATATCTATCGAGGATTGGGACAAGAACAAAACTCTTTTCTTTCTATCCAATCTCCTTTTTACGATAAAACCCTGAAAGGTTACGATTATAATCCCGAAAAAGCCAAAGAATTATTATTAGAGGCGGGATTTAAGTATAATAGTGATAATCTGCTAGTCGATGCCGATAATAATCCCGTTAGATTTAACCTGATTACTAATGCGGGTAATAAAATCAGGGAAGCTATTGGGGCGCAAATTAAAAATGATTTAGCCGCAATAGGAATTCAAGTGGATTTTCAAGCGATCGCTTTTAGCAATTTAGTTGATAAACTAAGTAATAGTCTAGATTGGGAAGCACATATTTTAGGTTTTACCGGCGATAATGAACCCCACGCCCCCAATATTTGGTATGTAGATGGAAATCTCCACGCTTTTAACCAACAACCTCAACCCGGCAGCCCGCCAATTCAAGGCTGGCAAGCGGCGGATTGGGAGAAAAAAATCGCCGATTTATACGTCAAAGGTTCCCAAGAATTAGACTTTGAGAAGCGCAAAGTTATCTATAATGAAATTCAACAACTTCAACAGGAATACGTCCCGTTTATTTATCTAGTTAATCCCCTCGCTTTGGGGGCCGTGCGTAACTGCTTTGAAGGAATACAATTCTCCGCCTTGGGTGGTGCATTCTGGAATCTAGAAGAATTAAAGAAAACCTGTGGAGGTGTTTAATGACTCATTTTGGTTTCCTCTGTCCTACAACCTCTGGACATATTTATTCTCTTCTACCTTTAGGAAAAGAGTTACAAAAACGCGGTCATAAAGTTACCTGTTTTTTAACTCTTGATGGTGAAGAAATGGTGCAAGCAGCCGGCTTAGATTTTCAGGCAATTGCACCCGACCAATATCCGAAAGGCACATCAGCCAAAAATTTAGCCGAAATTGGTCAATTACAGGGAAAAGCCGCCGTCCGTCGCACGGTACAATCAGTTACTAATTCTACCGCTGCCCTCTTTGAAACTATCCCTCAAGAGATGCGTCGCTTGGGAATTGATGCCCTAATTGTCGATCAAGTCTCCCCCTCAGGAGGTACAATCGCAGAAAAATTAGCTATTCCCTTTGTCAGTTTTGCTGGGGCATTGGTTTTAAATCGTGATCCGCTTATTCCGCCCTTTATGACCACTTGGGACTATAATCCCTCATTTATCGGGGTTATTCGCAATAAAATTGGCTATAAACTCCTTGACTCTCTGACTCGTCCTCTGAATGAGTTAATCAACCAGCAGCGTCAAGAATGGGGGTTAATTCCCTATCAAAACATCAATCAACGCTATTCCCCCCTTGCTCAAATTAGCCAACAACCCGCCGAATTCGAGTTTCCTCGGTCAAATTTACCCGCTCACTTTCACTTTACCGGCCCCTTTCACGATTCCTCCACCAGAAAAACGATTCCTTTTCCCTACGAAAAATTAACCGGACAACCCTTGATTTATGCTTCCCTCGGTACAATTCAAAATCGCCTACAATCGGCCTTTAATGCGATCGCCGAAGCCTGTGCCGATTTGCCGGTACAATTAGTTTTATCCTTGGGCAACACCGACTCTAACATTCAAATAACGACAAAAAACGCCCTAGTTGTTCCCTACGCTCCCCAATTAGAGCTTTTAACCAGATCCTCTCTTACTATCACCCACGCAGGCTTAAATACTACCCTAGAATCCCTTGCCCAAGCTGTACCGATGGTGGCCATTCCCATCGCTAACGACCAACCGGGGGTATCTGCTCGAATAAAATGGTCGGGGACAGGGGAAGTGATTCCGATTTCCCGTCTAGAAGTTCCCCGTTTACGAAAGGCGATTGAAAAGGTCTTATCCTTCCCCAGTTACCGAGAAAATGCCCTGAAAATGCAAAAAGCACTACAGAAGACTGGAGGAGTGAAAATGGCCGCCGATATCGTCGAAAAAGCCATTTCTACCGGCCAACCCGTCCTATCGGTATAACTGGACTTCCCCGTTGACAAAAGGCCATAACCTGTGCTGTAGGAGGGATTAAGAGAATTTCTGATGCCCCTTTACTGGGTACAAATCAGGGAAACCCCTAATAAATCTAACGCATGATTGTTGCAGAGAAGTCGGTCGAGTTATCTTAGAAAAACGATAACTTCCCTCTCTAATCGTACATTCTACTGTATTCAAGCAAATTGTCCCCAAGTCCTCCAATAAAGTCCGAAAGCTATGCCCAGGGATGTTCTCTTGATTCCGTTTTTTTGTCTCTTTAGACTGAGCGGATTCACTGCGACTCGCTTTAATCACATTCAGATTGAGTCGCTTGAACAATCAAATCCAATTCCTTCTCTGATGCTTCTAATAATGCCTCTCTTTGTTGTTGATTTTTCTGGGCAATTAAGGGATTTCGACAAGCAATTAATCTTTCGTCTGGATAATCTTCACTCTCAAATTCCACTAAGTTTACCTGATCAAATAACCCTAATTGAATCGCTTCTACCTCAGCCAGTTTCAAATTGTCGATAATATCATCGGGTAATTTTGAGAGGTTGGCCAGGGTTCTTTTTTTGACTTGATCCCCTTCTCGGTAAGAATCAGGTCGAAGAACGGCGGGGGGGGAATTACGGTTAGGAACTTTTTCTATATACATGAGCACTATTCTAGCAAATAGAGAGAGTTCTTATCCATTAAGAAGTGTTACAAATTACATGGGTATATTAAGAAAAGTTAATGGGTGTATCCATTGATGGATAAGGGTTTTCGGCTATTGTAGTAGATATGTATGGGGGAAGTTCAGCTATTAGCTCAATATCCCCTAGCGGATGCCCAGAAAGGCTTCACTCTCTGAGTATTTTTACTCAAGTCTGTCGAGGGGGACAGCTTATGTGACAGTTGAGGGTGCGGAATGTGGGTTATGCTCAAGAGTGTCATCAGTGGTTAGATAAACAAAGTGTGGAGGATTTTTTAAAGCATTGCCCCCCTACCGCTATTTATTGAATTTTAACATTTAATTTATAGGTGGCATTGCCACGAGTTCCCCCTACAATTATTTCATAATTTCCAGTAGCAGGTAATTTTAGACTAGATTGGGTAGCTTCTGTTTTCAATATTTCCCCATTCGGTGCAATCACATCAAATACGGCATTATTTTCTAACGATGTAATTTTCAGATCCATTCTCTGTCCTCGATTTGCTCTTAAGAGATAAATATCTCGACTCCCTCGCACAACCGATTGATTAACGGTGGCGCTATTAGTTCCGGGTGCAAACCGGATTTGAGACACTAAACAAGGTTGTTTTTGATAAACGGCTCGTCCCGTATTCAAAGAATCTGAAGTTAATGTCCAGATTTCTTGAGTTTTTTGGGTATCTAACTCAATTTTTGTCGTGATATTTAAGTTTAACTGATTCCCCTTTTTTGTTCCTTGTAAGGTTTGAGTATAGGAAGTATAATAGGATTCTTGTTCATTCTGAATTGTAGCTTCTACCCGACCCGTGACTTGATTTCCCTGAATATAAATCCTCGCCGTAGAATCCAGACCATCATTAGTAGCAACCGAAAAACAATAACCTTGAATCGAAGAATCACTGGGCGCTTGAGCGACTTGTAGGGGGGAATGATTTGCCATCCCAGGTGTAAGATTCAGTAAACTTGCAAAAACGACTACACATCCTAATAATTTCATCATAATCGCAACCATTCAAAGTTTTCACTAATGCTAAACTACTTATCGCCCCAGCCACCATATCTAGACCTTAGTGGTGCAGAAAACTACTGAAAGACTTGCTGGACAAGGAGTCCGAGTTATATAGGGCGTTGGCAGGAGGAGCAACTTTATGAGATACTTAAGTTCCCTAACCGAAAGTCATCGCTATGTTAGCCTCTCTCCTTTATCTTCAACTACTTGAGCAACTAAGTCAATGGATTAAGCCGCAAGATAAACGGCATCTGCAAGGGTTTGCCGAGATAGTAGCCGCAATTTTACAGTCCCAAAGTGCTTGTCTGAGCCATTGGCTGCCTATCTGAGCCATCGGGATTGTCAAGCCCGCAGTCACCTAGAACGACTGAGCTACTTTGTCCACAACCCGAAAATCAGGGCGGAGACCTTCTATGCTCCCTTAATTAAGCATTTTCTCAGCGTCTGGTCGGGAGAAGCTCTGGAATTAACCCTCGATACCAGTATGCTCTGGGTTAACGAAGGCAGGGGGCAGGAGGCAGGGGGCAGGAGGCCGTTTTTGTAACGGGGATTTATGCCCCGCTCCAAAAACTTTTCGCCTTAAGGCGAGGTTTTAGACCCGATTTTGCCGATAAACTTGAGAGGTAATTTGTTCAATAAAGTTAAGTGTATTTGGGTTGTTATTTTGTAATTTTACTGCTAACTCTAACAATGGTTCTAATTGTTCATCGGAGAGATTTTGTGTTACTAAGGCAGGAGTCAGGAGTCAGGAGTCAGGAGACAGGAGACAGGAGACAGGAGACAGGAGACAGGAGACAGCTTTTGTGTATTCTCCCCACTTGCCACTTGCCACTTGCCACTTTCAAGTCAGGAGTAAGTAAGAATTACGGCAATTTACATTTCTTAAGATAGACAACAGAATTTATGTCCGACTACTTAACAGAATGATTCCTGCTGCAGTTTTGACGTAATAAATTAAACGGTATCCCCCACTTTTGCCTTTTTGAATATCACTATTTCGGACTCTCAACTTGAAGACAGTATAACCAATACTAGGTATTTGATCACCAGGTAATTCTCCTTGCTCAAGTTGTTCAATCATAGGTTGAATGTCATCTCGAATACTGCGATATTTCTTAGCAAGAGTGCGGAGATTTCGCTTGAATGTCGCCGAGGCTAAAACTTGAATTATGGGTTGATTAGTCATCTTCTAACCCTTCCCAAAGTTGAGAAACGGGAATGGTTTGTCCAGTCATGGCTTCATGCCAAGCTTGCCGAAAGTCTGCTAAAATTTCTGCTTGAGATGTATCTTGGGTTTCCTCCTCTGGGATAAGAATAATAACTTCTACACGGCTGTTTTTGTCTATGATTAAAGGATGATCTAGGGTGAGTTGTCCTTGTTCATCAATGGTTGCCATAACCTTGAGTGCTTTCATGTTTCTCTGCTTGAGTGGGTTAGTTCAATATCTAAATGCTGCTAATTTTCCCAAAGTTTTACCTGATCAGAATCTTTTCTAGTTCTTTAACTAAAAGTGGTAAATCATTTTTAACGGTATTCCAAACAATATCTTCATCAACATTTAAGTAATCGTGTACTACTTTGCTCCGCATTCCGACGACTGCTTGCCAAGGAATTGTTGGATAATTCTCTCGAAAGTCTGGTGATACACGACGCGCTGCCTCTCCGATAATTTGCAATAAATGGGTGAGGGATAACCGTAAAAGTTCGTTATTATCAAAATCTTCTCGACTGACACCTTCTACAAAGCTAAGTGCTTTATTTGCTGTGTCAATCATGTGTTCAACATACACTTGATTATCTTTCTGCGACATAACACACCTCTGCTGTTGCTAAAACACGCTCACGAATATGATGATTAAGAGATTTGATGGTAACGAGATCAATAGTACGTCCATCAAATAATTGAGATAATTCTTCTTGAATTTGATGAAGTTTGAAAAAACTGGGGGTAAAACCAAGTTCAAACTCAACGAGCATATCAATATCACTATCTGCCGTGAAATCATCTCGTAAAACTGAACCAAATAAGGAAAGTTTATGAATATGCCAATGTTGACAAAGTTGTGAGAGTTTTTCTTGAGAAATTTTCATATTTTCGTGTTGATCAAATTAGTTTGACTTCCAAGCTTTCTAGTTGTTGGTTTATCCAAGCGGTTGCCGTTTCTTCCTCGGTTTCTATCGCTTTTTATACTCCTATTTTAGCAATTTCTAAGAGTTGTTTGGATTTTGCTTTTAAAGTACTCTTAGAGTAAAGGTGCGATCGCTTTCAAAAGTTCTGTTAATTTATTTTCAACTATGTCCCATACCACATCCAAATCAAGCTGATCGTATTTATGAACAATGACATCTCGCATTCCAGCCATTTCTCGCCAAGGAATTTCTTGATGTTGTTGACGGAAGATTACAGAAAGACGTTTAGTCGCTTCACCAATAATGGTAATTTGGTAGAGGATGGCAGACAATTTTTCATCATTGTTTTCCAATTCTGATTTACCGATACCATCGGTATAGCGCAAAATACGTCTAATAGAATTTACAATGTCGATTAGAGATTCTTGATCACGAAGCATATATAATCTGTGCTGATTCTAAAATGTTTTTACATCTTAGCCAGTTATCACTCCGTTTGAGTGCTGCTTTCACAATTAAATCTACTTTTCGATCAAAAATTGCTTGCAGTTCATCGCGCATTTGTAGGGTTTCGGTTAAACCTCGTTTAGCAGTTGGGGAAAAGGTAATTAAAATATCAATATCGCTATCTGAACGGAAATCTTCGCGTAAAACTGAACCAAATAATGCCAATTCGGTGACTTGCCACTTTTGACAAAATCCTTTAATTTGTTCCATTGGCAGATTTATTTTTGGGTTCATCAGATTAGGTTTACTCCCAAGCTTTCTAATTGTTGGTTTATCCGAGCAGTTGCCGTTTCTTCATCGGTTTCTAATAAAGGGTCTATTTAGAGATTTTTTGCAACTTCATCCCTATTTTTCTCATTTTTGAACTCTCAAAAATTAATTATCCAAGAAGTCTAATCGAAGATTTTAACCGCGGCTAAAACTTCTTCTTTGAGCATAAGTATAGCTTCTGTCATTGCGTTTGTTAGAGAATTAATATCTTTGAGGACATAACCTAAATATCCATTATTAAGTGCAATATGAGCGCGAGGCCAAACATCACAATGAGGCCAAGAAGCATCTGAACATTCAATGTGAAGGTGTAAGCTTTGTTTATATTTAGCATGAGCAGCATCATCAGGTTCATTAGGATCGCAATGAAGTAAACAAAATTCTTTTTCTGCTGGTTCTGGTAAGTTTTTATCAATGATATAAAAATGAAGATAAGCACGGTCTAGATAAAATTTTTCTTTTTTGCCTTGATAGGTTTTATACCATCTTTCATAATAGGTAGCTTGTAAGTCAGGGACAAAAGTTTTAAAACGGCTCTCAGTATATTGATTCGTTGTTGATTGATAAGTATCTCTGACAGACGCAACATATTCGTCACCTTTACTAACAGGTTGAACAAATAGATTATTTTTTAAAACAAGTGGCCTTAGCATCTTTTTAATTAATTGAGTACGCTCTTTCAAATCTTGAGAGTTTATTTCAATTTTCATCTTTTGTATTCATACACCATAAATAGAACAATCTTCTTCAGTAAATCCGTAAAGCTTAGAGACAGCTTTATCAATTTCAATTTCAAGTTGAATTGCTTCTTTTCCTGATGCTAAAAAACGCTGATCAACAAGACGTAAAAGCTGAGACATATCAAAGGATGACACTTTTGTTGGATCAGGAACAGGAGTTTTTAAAAGCGTTTTTGGTTCTAACATTGAGTAACCACTACCATATTTATGCGAATGTTCAGAAATATAGCGATAGCAAATACTAGAATTCAAAATTGCGACAAAATACCGCAGTAAATCACTCTCCAGTTGACGATCTTTAGGATAAATAATTGGGGAACGAATAACAGCAAACTTGCCTTCAAGATCAAGGGAAAAACGAGGCATAATTGATAAATGGGGACTAATAATTTTAGGTTGAAGTAAATATTTACAGTTAGGTCGTGCTAATTGCCACCATGATTTATTTTCCTTTTTTACGGCGTAACGAGATTCTAACGTTTCTTGATGTAATAACAAATATTTCCAAGTTTTGGGATATTTATTTCTAATCTCATCTTCTTCTAATAATTTTTCCTCAAAATAAGGATAAAAAAGATATTGACTAACTTTCTGAGGAGTAGTATAAACTTCCATTTCTCGATCAGATAAATAAGGAATAAAAATAGCTTCCTCTCCTTTAGGAATATGAGACTTAGGCATAATAAAAACCTTGTTATGACCTGTTGCCACACCCTGTCCAATATTCATAAACTCCGAAAGTTTTGGTAAAGTTTCTAGCTTTTGTTGAATTCGAGCAATTGAAGGAGGTTTGATCACCCAGTCTTCCCCATTAAAAGCATTTTGAGGAACTTTAAAAACACTGTAAAATTGACTTTCTACTTCCCTTCCTTCTACAACATCTTGTAAAGCACGTCCCACTAATTCTTGACAATGAGAAATCGTCGCTAAAGGTTCTGGTTGTACATTAAATCGCTTCTGAAAAATGAGAAGAACAATGTAAGTATCTACTTGACCAAAAATTGGGATAGCAGATAGATCAACTAAGCAACGAATCCAAGCTTCTCGGGTGATGCGTTGACGAATTTTAGCATCACTTTCTGACAAAAGAAATTTATGAGGTAAAACAAATAATCCATAACCACCGGGTTTTAATACTTCTAATGCTATTTTGATAAAAGCTAAAGATAAATCAATTCTTCCCCTTCCATCATCTCCCATAAATTGTGCAATTCTTTTTCTCATTGCTTCTGTTTGATCCGACAAAGCAACAAAGGGGGGATTAGTAATAACTGCACTAAAACTCTCTTTTAATTCGGGATGATCTTGATAGTATTGAATTGACTCTGCTGTTTCAATGGATAATTGTGACGGTAATTGATCTGTCAAAACTAAGTGAAGAAGTGAAAGAGATAAAAGTGCCGCTTGACAAGCATTAGGATCAACATCCAATCCAAAAACATTCTGAAAAGCCGATTGAATCAATTCAGTTGTAACTTCTCCCTGCATAGGATCACACTGAATTTCTAATAAAGTTCTTACAAAGATTCCTGAACCGATAGCAGGTTCTAACGTTTTTAATTGTTGAAATTCAATGGGAGGCATTTGTTCCCGTAGATACCGAGCAAAAAACCTCGCAATAAATTGAGGAGTATAAATACTTCCATAAGCTTTATTTCTCTGCTCTGTTGGTAGGGGGGGAAATAAGCTTAGTTGATCGGATTCTTCAACTCTTAAAATACTGGTATATCTTTCATAAATTCGACTAAGAGCGTGTTTAGAAATGAGAGAAAAATCATATTCGTAAGGTCTTGCAGATTTAATTCTATAAAAATCCTGCAGCAAAGCTTTCACAGTTTGAGTATTTAAACTATCAAAAGCACTGAGTAAGGAGCGATCAATTAAATACTCAGGTATGTTAGTTTGTCCAAAATCTTCAAGAGTTTTAAGAATTGACTCTCGAATGGTTAAGGAATTGCTGTTATTTTTTAAGAAGGTTTCAAATAGGGTATTTGAATTAGAAAATTCGTCATACCTTTGGGGATATGAGCGGCGATAATTATCTTCAACGGCTCTCGTAAAAATAATAGCATTAAACAAAGCCGAAAACTGTTGATTAGATATATTTTCTTCCATTTCGGCATATAGATTTCGCTTCCAGAATGAAATCGTTTCAATCAAAGCATCATCCAAAGCAGGAAGATTAGGATGATGGCGTTGCCCTGAAATGGCTTCAAATACTCCGCTTCTGAGATTGTCTAAATTTTCGCGAGAAATTGGATATGATTTTGCAATTTTTTCTGGGCTACATCTGTTAAAAACATAAAGGATTTTCTCGGATTCAACTTGAATATGCCAGTCAAGTAAATTATTATAGGAAATGCCCAAAAGATTTTTTTTCTGAGTATAATTAAGGTCGGCATAGGGTCTTTTCAAAAAAGTAATAACAGCCTGATGTTCTAATCCATGTTCAACAATAAGATGAGCATTGGCAAAATCATTCGTTGATGGAATATCTAAGCTATCACTGGGTGTCCATTCAAAATTATAGGCAAAATCATTAAGTATTTTCCTAGTACGATCTACAGTCAGCAATGTCGATGACGATGGTGCTGTCAGTTCCATTACTATACTGTAAAGATTTTGTACCATGACAACGATTATCCTTGCTATCGAAACTTTATATCTCCATCAAACAAATGTATCATACTCAGGCAGAATTAGAAAAGTATTTTGACTAGGTTGTTATGGTCATTTCTTTGATGACCGTTAATGGCGATCGCATTTGGGGCAGCTTTGCCGTGGCAATTGTCCGTGACTCAATATCTGTAATAATCTAATACAGCCCTTGTAAACCTTCTTTAAGCTCTGGGTTTTCGTCTTGATCGAGATGCACAAAATCGCCCTTAGATGAGAATTAGTTTACAAAAATTTACATTTGGAGATAAGGAGCAATGAGTCAAGTTTCCGGTACAGATGTTCCCGATTTGGGTCGTCGTCAATTTATGAACCTGTTGACCTTTGGTACAATTACCGGAGTAGCGGCGGGGGCTTTGTATCCGATTGTTAAGTATTTTATTCCCCCCTCGGCCGGTGGTACGGGTGGCGGTGTCACCGCAAAAGATGCCCTAGGCAATGATGTGATTGTCAGTCAATTTCTGACCACCCATAACCCTGGCGATCGCACCTTAGCCCAAGGTTTAAAAGGCGACCCCACCTATTTAGTCGTCCAAGAGGACAAAACCCTAGCCAACTACGGAATTAACGCCGTCTGTACCCACTTAGGTTGTGTGGTGCCATGGAATGCCAGCGAAGAAAAATTCATGTGTCCTTGCCACGGTTCCCAGTACAATGCCGAAGGAAAAGTAGTTCGCGGTCCAGCGCCTCTATCCTTAGCCCTCGCCCATGCCAACGTCACCGATAATGATAAAGTCGTCTTCTCCACTTGGACGGAAACCGACTTCCGCACCGGCGAAGAACCCTGGTGGTCCTAGATTATTCAATGTGACGAGATTTGGAATTATTTAACCGATAGAGATGAGAACATTCAACTTTTTAAGCTTCCCGCAAGTCCACAGACAGGCCCTAGTGAAAGCCGTCCTCGTGGCGATCGCTACCGTTTCCCTACTCCTAACCAGCGATGTCATTAACCCCCAATCTGCCCAAGCATATCCTTTTTGGGCGCAACAAACCGCCCCGGAAACCCCCAGAGAAGCAACCGGTCGGATTGTCTGTGCGAACTGCCATTTAGCCCAAAAACCCGCCGAAATTGAAATCCCCCACTCGGTATTACCCGATAGCGTCTTTGAAGCAGTGGTAAAAATCCCCTACGATCCCGCCAGTCAACAGGTGTTAGGAGACGGATCGAAGGGGGGTTTAAACGTCGGTGCAGTCTTAATGCTACCGGATGGTTTTAAAATCGCGCCCCCCGATCGCATTCCCGAAGAAATGCAGGAAAAACTCGGTGGAGTCTATTTCCAATCCTACAAAGAAGGTCAAGATAACGTGGTTATCGTCGGCCCCTTACCCGGTGATCAATACAAAGAAATCGTTTTCCCCGTCCTGGCCCCCGATCCTAGCCAAAATAAGGGTATTCACTTCGGTAAATATGCTGTGCATTTAGGGGCCAATCGCGGTCGCGGTCAAGTGTACCCCACCGGTGAACCGAGTAATAATAACGCCTTCAAAGCTTCTACCGCAGGTACAATTAGCCAGATCAGCAAAACCGAAGCCGGTGGTTATGAAGTCACCATCACTTCCGAAGCTGGCCCCGTGGTGGAAAATATTCCCGCAGGTCCTGAGTTAATCGTCTCGGAAGGTCAAGCGATCGAAGTGGGACAATTTTTAACCAGTAACCCCAATGTCGGCGGTTTTGGTCAAAAAGATACGGAAGTTGTCCTGCAAAATCCCGGCCGGATCAAAGGATTAGTTTTATTCCTCGGTGGTATTATGCTCTGCCAAATCCTCTTAGTTATTAAGAAAAAACAAGTGGAAACAGTACAAGCGGCCGAAATGAATTTCTAATCGCAATATTTCGGTTATTTTTGCTAAAAAGCGGGTTATTTGCCCGCTTTTTAGCTTTGATTCAGGAAAATGCTCACCCCTCGCTGCCGTCTGATACAATCGGTTCAGCTTAACCGATAAGTGTCAATTTTTTATGAATCAGTCGCTTGTTCCAGTCATTCTCGCCGGGGGTAAAGGGGAACGTTTTTGGCCCCTCAGTCGTCTAGCGCGTCCGAAACAGTTTCTCTGTCTTGATGGTAGTGGTCGCAGTCTTTTACAAGCAACGGCCGATCGTCTATTATCTTTAGCGGCAGGTTGGGAAAATCTCTGGGTAATTACCGCTAGTGCGATCGCTGATGGTGTCCGCGAACAACTGCCCGATTTACCGGAGAGTAACCTATTAGTGGAACCGGTGGGCAAGGATACGGCCCCGGCTGTGACTTGGGCCACCTTAGAAGTGATAAAACGTTATGGTAAAGAAGTGGCGATCGGTTTTTTTCCTGCCGATCATTATATTGGTGATCAAGAGGCTTATATTAACACTTTAAAAGCGGCCGTAGAAGTGGCCGTCAGCCAAAAAGCGATCGTTACTTTAGGGATTAAACCCGATTATCCCTCCACCGGTTACGGTTATATCGAACAGGGAGAAAATCAAGGCGAATTTAATGGTTTACCCGTCTATAAAGTTAGTCGTTTTACGGAAAAACCCGATCGCACCACGGCCGAAAAATTCCTAGAAACGGGACTTTTTAGCTGGAATAGCGGAATGTTTATCTTTCAGGGACAAGTGGTTTTAGAGGAGCTAAAAACCCACGCTAATAATATTTTACAACCTCTGATCGATCGGGGCATCGCTGCCTATGAGGATTTAGAGAAAAAAAGTATCGATTATGCTTTGATGGAAAAAACCCAACTCGCTTACGTTTTACCCGCTAATTTCGGTTGGGATGATCTGGGAGATTGGAATTCTCTGGAAAGATTACTAGAAGCAAAGGGCAAAAATATTGAACTGGCCAATCATGTCGGTTTGGATACGGAGGGGGCTATTATCTATGCTAGTGATGAGGAAGAAGTGATCGTTACTATTGGTTTAAAAGATCTGGTAATTGTTCGCGACGGTAAAGCGACTCTCGTTGTCCACAAAGATCGTACCCAAGATATTAAACAAGTTCTCAAACAATTACAAACCGATCCCAAATTGGAGAAATTGTTATAGGATTGATATTAGTTACCAGCTTTTTCAGTAATCAGTGATCAGTAAACAGTAATCATTGAAAAGACAGTAGGAAACTTTTATTTAATACTGCTAACTTAAAACTCAAATCTGATCACTGGTAACTTACCCACTGATAACTGATAACTGATAACTGATAACTGATAATACCGTGTTCTCACTCCCCCAAACCAGTCAAAGACAAAAAGAAATCCTTGAGATAGTTCTCGGCAACGGTTGGGACTATATGCGCGGGGTTTTAACCCTAGGAAAAACAGAAAATCCCCAGATTCCCACCCCAGAAGTTCTCAAAAAAATCCTTGTGGAATTGGGGCCTTTTTATGTCAAATTGGGACAGTTACTTAGTACCCGTCCCGATCTGCTACCCGCTAATTATATCGAGGCTTTAACTGCCCTACAAGCGCAAGTTCCTCCCGTTGCTTGGACAGATATAGAAATAGTCATCACCGAACAGTTAGCAAAACCGATCGAACAGGTATTTAAGTATATTAATCCCCAACCGATCGCCGCAGGATCGATCGGGCAAATTCATCGGGCAACTTTATTATCCGGGGAGGAAGTAGCGATTAAAGTCTTGCGTCCGGGGATCGAAAAAATTGTCGCCCAAGATAGTGCCTTAATTAAGGGAATTGCTGATTTAGTTGCCTTCACAGAATTTGGTCAAAGTTATGACGTTGTTAACTTAGCAGAGGAGTTTATTAAAGCAGTCAATGCGGAATTAGATTTCACCCAAGAAGGTCATTATACTGACCAATTACGCTATAATTTAACCCAGAGTCGGTGGTCAGAACCAAAACAGTTAGTTATTCCTAAAATTTATTGGCACTTAACTAATTCCAAGCTATTAGTGTTAGAATGGTTAGAGGGAAAACAAATTTTAGATGCCGATGTTTCTAGACCAGCAACTGAGCAAGCAATTTCCCAAAGAAAAAGCGAAATAACTAGGATTTTGTTTCGGTCATTTTTTCAACAAATTTATATTGATGGCTTCTTTCATGCCGATCCTCACCCGGGTAATATTTTCTATCTTGACGATGGTAGAGTGGCTTTAATTGACTGTGGCATGGTGGGCAGATTAGACCCACAAACTCAACAAATTTTAACAGAATTGTTATTGGCAATTGTTGACTTAGATGCCAAAAGATGCAGTCAACTAACTATTAAACTGTCCGAGTCAGTGGTGCCGATTACTTTAGTACAATTAGAGGTGGATTATGAGCGGATGTTGCGAAAATATTATAACCTCAATTTAAATCAAATTAACTTTAGTGAGGTGGTTTATGAACTTTTGCAAATTGCCCGTCGCAATAGAATTAAACTTCCGGGTAATTTAGGTTTATTTGCCAAAAGTCTCGCTAATCTAGAAGGAACTGCCCGAAAATTTAATCCTGATATTAATATCCTAGAAGAAGTCAAACCGCTATTAACTAATATTCTTGAACAACAGTTAATCGGTAGCACTCCCCTACAAACTGCCCTAAGAACAGTTTTAGACTTGAAATCTTTTTCCCTGAAATATCCCCGTCAAATCGAAGTTTTACTAGATGGTTTAACCTCGGAAACTTTGAATGTTAATCTGAAAATTCGCGACTTAGATAATCTCCGTCGCAGTTTAGATAATTCCGCCAATCGACTAGCTTTTAGTGTGATTATTGGTTCCTTAATTATCGGGGCTGCCATTGTAACAGCCAGCGCCCAATCTCGGCAATTAACTATTATTAGTACCGTATTATTTGCTACAGCTAGTTTAATCGGTTTATGGTTAGTTGTCGGTATCCTGCGATCAGGAAGATTGCGCTAGAAATTATCGCCATTAAATTAAGATTTGTTGTTGTAAAAATTTCGCCCACCGACTGGCTAATTCAACTTCAGTAAAGGGAATTCTTTCAGGCGATCGCTCTTTAAAAATAAATTCTAGGCAAGGGGAACCTTGGGGGGGAAGAGCATCTAAATCCACCACTTGATTATTAACTAACAGACGGATTTCTTTGACCTCCTCTAGGGAAAAAGTTTGTAAATTTATGACTCCCTTACGAGTTGGCTTTCCCCAAGTGATAATTTTATCTTTTTGACCTAAGACAGAATATATATCATACTTAGCTCGCTCGAAGTTTTCCGCCCATGATCGATAGATTTCCACTTTTTGGTATTCATTCCAACCACTCCAAGCCAACCAAATAAATAGAATTAATAAAGGTGTCCACAATAACCCGCGTTCCATAAACTATCGCCCCAAAATTCTGGTCAATTAATCCTATTTTATGCTAAGTGGGTGGGTGGAATTAAATATAAGATGAACGTAGGTTGGGTTGAAGCATGAAACCCAACGCCCGATTATGTTACGCTACCGCTAACCCATCCTACAAATAATTGTGCCTCCCTACTTAATTGGCAGCAAGGGATTATACTAGGGTTTGCGGCAAAAAGTTTTTCCTGGGGGTTGGGGTGTGGGGAAGGAAACCTCTTTCATCTGCGGTGGTGAAAATTTTTTCATCGGGACTGACTTGCTGATTCGGAAAAAAAAGGGCAGACAAAAGCCTCCCCTAGTATTAATGATTGGTCAATCAAACCTTAGACATCGTAGTAGAGAGAGAACTCGTAGGGGTGAGGACGTAAGCGCATCGGGTTAACTTCGTTATCGAGTTTGTAGGTGATCCAGTTTTGGATAAAGTCTTCGGTAAAGACACCAGAATCGGTCAAGAAAGCGTGATCTTTTTCGAGACTTTCCAGAGCTGCTTCTAGAGAACCGGGGGTAGAGGGTATTTTTGACAATTCTTCGGGGCTGAGTTCGTAGATATCCACATCGAGAGGTTCCCCCGGTTCAATTTGATTTTTAATCCCATCGATACCGGCACAGAGCATAGCGGCAAAAGCGAGGTAGGGGTTAGAAGTGGCATCAGGACAACGGAATTCTAAACGTTTGGCTTTCGGGTTGCTTCCCGATAAAGGAATCCGAATCGAAGCGGAGCGATTACCTTGGGAGTAGGCCAGGTTTACAGGGGCCTCAAAACCGGGGACGAGACGCTTGTAAGAGTTGGTGGTGGGGTTAGTTAAAGCTAAGAGCGCGGGAGCGTGTCTAAGCAAACCGCCGATGTAGTGCAGTGCCATTTGGCTAAGTCCGGCGTATTTATCCCCGGCGAACAGGGGTTGACCATCTTTCCAGATGGACTGGTGAACGTGCATCCCGGAACCGTTATCACCAAAGATGGGTTTGGGCATAAAGGTGACGGTTTTACCGTATTTCTTGGCCACGTTCTTGATGCAGTATTTGTAGGTCATCAAGTAGTCGGCGGCCCGTACTAGGGTAGAGAATTTAATCCCTAACTCGTTTTGACCACCAGTGGCGACTTCATGGTGATGTTTTTCGATGGGAACTCCGCAGTCGGCCATGGTTAAGAGCATTTCCGTGCGAATATCTTGAGAGGTATCGGTGGGACTAACGGGGAAATAACCCTGTTTGTAGGCGGGTTTATAGGCAAGATTTCCCTCTTTTTCGTCTTTACCGCTATTCCAACGACCTTCGACACTATCCATATAGTAATAGCCTGCGTTGGCGGTTTGGTCGAAACGAGCGCTATCAAAGAGGAAAAATTCCGCTTCCGGTCCAAAAAATACGGTATCACCTAAACCGGTGCTGCTAAGATAATCGATCGCTTTCTGAGCAATAGAGCGAGGATCGCGGCTATACCATTCACCGGTTCTCGGTTCTTTGATGCTACAGATCATGCTTAGGGTAGGTTCTTTGTAGAAGGGATCGATCCAAGCAGTGCTGGGATCGGGAACCATGGCCATATCGGATTCGTTAATTGCTTTCCAACCGCGAATACTGGAACCATCGAAGGCAACACCATCGCTGAAAGAGCTTTCATCGATTTGATCGTAGTAGAACGAGCAATGTTGCCAAATACCCGGCATATCAATAAATTTCAGGTCGATAATCTTAATATTGTTGTCCTGAATCATTTTCAAGACTTCTTGTGGCGTTTCGGGCATGGAAAACTCCTTTGACGTATGGATCGGTTCTTAAGCTTCTCAAAAAATCCATCCTAAACAGTCACTTTGGCCGGTTTTGTATTTTTCGATACAAAATCTTTAATCCTAGCTTGAAAAAATCTGTAATTTCCTTGTTCAGGTCGGTAATTGCTCCGAATGGCGATTTGCCCATCAGCCTCTACTGCTCCTTGCCATACCTCAAGCAGGTTCGCGTTCGCTTCTGCAAACATTTGCCGTCTAGAGATTTTCTGCTCACTCAAAAGCTTAGGGACTTGCGTGGGAATAATATCCCAATCGATCGGAGGGCGCAAGCTTTGCGCCCCTACAGTAACGGATTTTGTCCACAATGTAGGGGCGAACTGCGTTCGCCCAAAAGGTACATTATCAAAGCGCAAGTCCCTT
>NZ_JADBSZ010000334.1:0-3103 GCF_020246425.1 Microcystis sp. M079S1 | reverse complement strand
AATAGGTTTTGATGCCATTTTTGGTGCTTTACTGTTTCTCAAATGCCTTTTTTCGCTCCTTATGTTTATTTTTATGCTCACTTTGATTTTTTCTCTCCGTAATTTCTCTCTGTGACAGCTTAGGGTGCGGAATGTGGGTTTGATCTACTTTAGATCGATAAGTAAATTAAATACTGGGTGGGTAATAAGCTAAACGGCTTTTACTTCGGATCACCGATATAGACTCCAAAAGAGTTATAGCTATTGGATCATGCAGGTTAAGCACCGTTTAGCTTACCAACCCAAATTATTTATTATTTGGCAACGTCCCAATTTTGCACATTAGCCATTCTCAAGAGAACTGAAACATCTCTGCTTACAATAATCAAAATAAGGCTCTTCTCGACTTTGTGTGATAATTTTGGCTTATGGAATCGTGAAATGTTTACTGGGAAAGACTTTTAGGGCTATTTTGCGGATATTCTATCAGTATAGACCTAGTTTCTACACAGAAACCAGAAGAACCATAATAAATCCGTAGGTTGAGTTAAACGAAGTGCAACCCAACACAAAACATGAAGAATAATAGGGGGATGATGTTGGGTTTCCGTTGCAACCCAACCTTGCAAGATAGACGTACTGCTACGCAGTGCCTTCGGCATCGCACCTGATACCTTAATAGCTAAGTTGCTTGTTTGCCAAATTCAGGAACAACCAGGTTGACTTCCTTCGAGTTGTAACCAAATGCTTCTACCTGAGACTTGATCAAATCAAGAGCATCATAATAAGCAAGGCTTTGTCCTTTATAGAAAGAAGAGTCCTCTCCTTTTATGTCAGCTTCGTTAATTTTTGCGAGGGATTCATTGTACTTTTCTTTGAGAATAAGTGCATGATCTTTGATAAAGTTAACAGATTCTGTATTCATAGTCCTCTCTCCTTGAGTAGGCCTTCTAGTATAGTCTTTTGCTCGCTCTGCCGATTTATGTCACTTTGCCATTTATCGGGAAGAGCTTTTTGCTGTCTAGGATCAAGATTATCAAAATCAGGTATAAATTTTTGGGGAGCTTCAATCTTTTTTTGATGTTCAGAAATTTGCTTGTTTATAGATTCAATTCCTTTTCGGATTTGAGAGTCTGGCTTTTTGGCATATTCGTTATAGAATCCAGAGTGCTTACCCCCTTGTTTGGCAATATTATATGGGTCATTCACATTAGTCACATCATCCACTTCATCAACAGCCTTAGTAGCTACCAACTGTTGATTCTTCACTATTATACCTCTCCAGAAAAGATTTTTGATAAGCTCTTAGTAAGGGCTTCATCTCTTATTTTGACAATTATTGGAGAGGTCTATTTAGCAGGGTCAGTCCACACTCACCCGCATCAATATAGGAGCGAACAAACTCTATCTGAGTTTCTTGCATCACTTCTGTGGTAAGACGATTTTGCCTAATTGAGTTTTCGGTAAGTTTTAGGGGAATTGTTGGGTTTCCTTGCGTCAACCCAACCTACCAGATCTGCGATCGCCTTGAGTTAAATTTGAGAGAGTTCGCGTTCACCCGCTAATTTCAGTGCAGAAGCGGCTTCAGGAATATAGGAAGTTTTCGTTTTAGAGACCATACCTCCCTGTTGTTCCTGTAATTGTTCTAGACGCATGGTACTCCAATCGGTCAGCATCGAGTTACCTAGCCGGGGGGCCAATTTGTTAATTTTCTCCACGGCGGAGATAGCTAATTCATCCATCTGTAGGGAAGCTAGATAGCAATCACAGGCGATGTCTATCTCTCCTAATCGTTCGTGACATTGGCCGGCCATAAACCAAGCGATCGCCATTCCAGGTGGGCCGAGTCTAGTGGCAGAACGATAGATTTTCGCCGCTTCTTCAAATTTATTTTGTTTCAGTAAAATTTCCCCCAGTTGCAGGCGATAACGAGAGTAAAGAGGTTCCATCGCCACCATTTTCTTCGATCTCTCTTCGGCGAGATCGATATCGCCTAACCAGAGAGCTTCTTTTGTTCGGCTCTCGAGAACCGTTATGAGAGTGTCGTAGGCGGAAAGTCGTTCGCTCTCGTTTTTACACTCGCGAGTTAGTTCTTCCGCCAGGGATTGACAGATATCCATTTCACGGACAACCGTTTCTCGTTCACCCCGCAAAAGTGGAGCGAAAACAGCCGCACGCTTGAAAACACTGGTTAAATGTTTAAAATCGAAACGATCGAGGGAAGGTTCGACGTGATGGAGTGCCTCCTTGGCTACTTCTCGCCAATGGGCGACCGCCGCTATATCTTGAAAGGCAGTAGCCTGCAAAACGATTAATTCTACGGCCGCCCCGAAAGCCACCAGGCTTTCTTTAGAAGCGTATTGAAAGATTCGTTGAAAATCTTCGAGATTTTCTGATGTACCAATATCTTCTTGACAAAGGATTTTAGACATCGCCAGGCTGTAAGCCAATCTAGCGAACGTGGGGTCTCTGCCAATGTTTTCATCGCTAATTGCGGGAATATAGCGAGTAATCGCTTCATGAAAGCATAAACTCGATAATAGATCGACCGTTTTCACTTGAGTAGCGGGTGAAAGCTCACGATAATACTCTAAATGCTCGCAAAGAACTCTCCAACGTTCGGTTCTCAACTCATCGGGGAGGGCGAGAGGATCGTTAATTGGGTATTGAAAAAGACCGGTCTCTCGAATCAATTGCTCTCGAAAAGAAGCAGAGTGAACGAGAGAAACTGGGGACTCTGATGGTGTATCGAAACCTCCTACTTCGGAGACAAGGCTTCGATAACTATAGTCAATTCCCTGAATATGCCAAGCACCAGATTGATAGGGACTAAGATCGAAATAAGGACGATGGCTCCAAGTGATGGGAAGATCGTTTAAAGACAACATACATACTCTCAATAATGCAATTTGTACCCGTTAGTGTTTTCACGATAGCTAACATCTGCATAAAATACCGAAGTCTTCGGGATTTTATAAATTAGGGTTCTTCGTTACTTAGTATGGTTCGATAGGGTGGCATAAATGGACTAAATCCTTATCTGGCAAGAGATTTAATTGATTAGTTCGCTCTAGATCGAAACCAATTAACAAAAATCGCCAAATGTCTTTCTCTATAAGAGTTT
>NZ_JADBSZ010000333.1:0-6112 GCF_020246425.1 Microcystis sp. M079S1 | reverse complement strand
GATAAAAAACTCTATGGCATATTAGCGGCGGTTCATGTATCCCCGGAATTACGGGAAAAAATTCTGCAAGAAGGGTTTTATGTGGCTCGGATTCATGACCAAGTATTTGAATTAGATATTCCCGATAATTTTCAACCTCAACCTTATTAAAACAGCAAAGGCTATCGCTTTTGATCTGAATCTTGTTAGGGATGATTAGCCCAATATCAAGAACAATCAGGTTCTTAGTTACTTAGTATGGTTCGATAGGGTGGCAGACATCGACTAAATGCTTATCTGGCAAGAGATTTAATTGATTAGTTCGCTCTAGATCGAAAACAATTAACAAAAATCGCCAAATGTCTTTCTCTATAAGAGTTTCATTCCTTATAACCCTGTACGTTGCATAAGACAAACCGAAGAACCAACAACACCTTCTTTTCTCAATCATTGATCGTTTCTACCTGTAAGGGCAAGTCAAAAATTTTTCCCTACACCCTACACCCCATCCCCTGTCTACTTTTTAGGCTCTCTGTCACCCCGTGAGGGATCGGGATTTTGAGGAGGAGGAGATTTAGTTGAATAATCTTTGCAGAAAAGTGCTTTGATCCCGCAGGAAAACCTGAGCGCAATTGCGCCCTGGCATCCCCGAAATCGAGCCGCCCGGATGAGTTCCTGCTCCGGTTAAATAAAGGTTTTTAATTGGGGTTTTGTAGTTAGCTATTTCCGGCAAAGGACGCAGGAAAATCATCTGATCTAAGGTCATATCAAGATGATAGTAATTACCTTTATAGGAACCCAAACGATTAGCTAATTCTGCCGGACTTTCCACCCGACGGGCAATAATGGCGGATTTGAGATTCGGGGCATAATCGGCCAGTTTATCAAGAACTCGATCGGCCACGCGATTTTTTAATTCTTCCGTCCATCCCGTGCCGTTTAATCCTGTTCCCTCGGCCCCGGCAATCTGATAGGGGGCAAAAAATTCAATCCAGAGGGTATGCTTGCCCTGGGGAGCCATGGAGGGATCGAGAATAGTGGGTACATCTAGGTACATCGAGGGATTTTCGTCGGGAATCTGCCCCAAAATCGTTAAAGCGTGGGCCTGTTCAACGTGACGCACGGAATCGGCGATAAGAATCGTTCCCTGTAAATACTCCTCTTTGTGATCGTAAGCCTCGAACCTTGGCGCTTCGGCGAGGGCGCAATCAATTTTAAGAATTGTTTCATTGTTATTGACAATTCGCCGTTCTACCCTTTCTCGCAATTCCGGATCGGCGGCATCCAGATCGGCGGGGGCGACTAACTGTAAAAAGACTCGTCTAGCGTCAATATTAGAGATAACACCCGCTTTTGCCAGATATTCTTGTCCAGAGTCCACTCTAACCCCGATCGCTTGTCCTTCCTCGATTAGAATCTGTTTAACCTTCTGCTCGGTTAAAATTACCCCACCGAGACTGACAACACATTTCACCAGAGCCTCGGTTAGTGCGCCCGTACCACCACGAGGGCGAGCCACCCCGGGGGAGTGACGCATCGCCATCATCATCATCCCGGAGGTAATGCCTTTTTGGGAGGGAGGAGCGCCAATTTCTGCCGCTAGACGAGCGAGGGGTGCTTTGACAAATTCGCTCTCAAACCACTCATTGAGGACATCTTCGGGGGAAGTAATCATCGTGCGGATGAAGTCGAGCAGTTTCTTTTTCGAGCCGATCGCTTTCCAGACACTAGCTAAGGCACTAGAGTTATAATTGCGGGCGATTCTGAGCAAATCTTGGGGCGGAGCGTTAAACCAAGGCCCAATCGCATTCAGCAACTGTGCCCAATAGTCGATAAACTGAAGGTAGCGATCGGCATCTCGCCGAGAAAACTGGGCAATTGCGGCGTGAGTTTTTTCCAGAGAGCGATAGGAAAGAAAATATTGGCCGGAGGGATGGGGACAGAAAACGGTAGGATCGAAGAATAAATACTCTAATCCGTGGCGTTTTAGCTCTAATTCCTCAATTACCGGCCCCAAAAAGATAAATTCGTGATCGATCGCACAGAGATTAAACTTAAAATCAGGGGCTTGATCGGGGATAACCGCTTCTGTGGTAGCCGCTCCTCCGGGTACGCTACGCTGTTCCAGAAGGAGGACGCGATAACCAGCTTTGAGGAGATAGGCGGCACAAACTAAACCATTATGCCCCGCACCGATGAGGATGACATCGTAACTTTCCATACAGTTTCAAAAATTCCTATTTTTAATTTTGCGCTTTTCTTGACTCTAATATGTTAAAAATAGTTAAAGATTAGCTGCTGTCAGCAGATTTCAGCGAGTCCTTATGAGTGAGCAGGTAGAAAACATTTAATTTTTCCTTTTTTTTATGAGTTCTTCCATCAAAGTTATTCAACCATCCGGTATTTTAGATGGCAACCAAGCCAGCGAATTTCGCCAAGAAATTGCCGAAGCCGTGCAGGGAGGGTCAGAGGTTATTATCGTTGATTTCAAGAATGTCACCTTTATGGATAGTTCTGGTTTAGGGGCGCTAGTTTTATCCTTAAAAACCGTGCGTTCTGCGGGGGGTAAACTATTGATCTGCTCGATTAATGAGCAGATAAAAATGTTGTTTGAATTAACCGATATGGATCGAGTTTTTGAAATTTTTAATAACCGAGAAGAATTAGAACAAAAAATCCTCGGAAGTTAATTAACGAAAATCCACCTGCATGATCGAAAGATCATCCCTAAAATTACCATCAAATTGTAAAGCTTGAATTTTTTCAATAAAATTATCAAGATTTTTAGCAGAATTACAGTGATAATTTCGTAAAGATTGAATAAAGTTTTCTAGTCCCCACATCCTACCATCAGCACAATCGATCTCGTAAATTCCATCGCTAAAAAGATAAAGGCTACTGGAGAAATTCAGGGATTGAACCTGATTGATATATTCTGCTTCCGGAAACATCCCGATGGGAAAACCGGGGGCTTTCAGTCTGGTTTCAATCATCTGTCCAAAAGGTTTTTGAGTCAGGAGAACTGCCGGGGGATGACCGGCACTGGCATAGGTTAACTGTTGTTGTTTCTGATCATAAATTCCGTACCAAATAGTAAAATATTTATCATTCTTAGGGCTGATTTGATAAACTTGATTTAACCCTTGTAAAACCTGATTAGGTTGATAGTAATTCACCTGACTTAAACCACGAGAACGGAGTAAATTAATCACCGAAAGGGAAGGTAAAGCCGCTCGCAAACCATGGCCTGCCACATCTAAAAGATATAACACCAAATGGTCATTATCTAACCAATAATAATCAAAACCATCGCCCCCCAATTGACGAGAAGGAAGGAAGCGAAAATCGATAGCAAGTTTGGGAGAAATAAAAGGTTCTGGTAACAGCGATCGCACATATTCCGCCGCCTCCGCTAACTCCATTTCTAGTAATTGTTTTTGCGCTTGCAGATCATGACTTAATTGATGCAAACGAATTCCCGCCCGCACGCGCGCTCTTAACTCATTAATCTCGATCGGTTTACATAAAAAATCATCGGCCCCCGCATCCAATCCCTTGACCCGATCCTCCACCGATCCCAAAGAAGTTAAGAGGATAAAAAAAGTCGTTGACAGTTGGGGATTGAGCTTAATTTGCCGGCAAACTTCCAACCCATCGATCCCCGGCATCATCCAATCACAAATAATCATCGCTGGTTTTAGTTGCCCCGCTTGCTTTAATCCTTCTTCCCCATCACTGGCAATAAAAACCTCGTATTCCTTCCGCAAAGCGCGGCTCAGAAACGTTTGAATTACTCCATCATCATCAATTACTAGAATTCGTACCATCTTTTTTGTGACTTGACTATCTCAATCTTACTGCCTACCCCCGACTCCCTGACAGATGACTTTGCTTGTCCCTCAACCAGGGATTAAATCCAGAATCGAGCTAACACATCAGTCATAGTTTGGGAAAAATGGTATAACTTCTAGCGTAAGGCATTGGAGAGGTAAGCCGGGGGTGAAGATTTCTTTTCAGGTAGATAGCGATCTCAAGTCCTTAGATACCGTTTTAAAATATTTTGAGCAACTTGAACCAGCGGGCATTCCCCAAAAAGACTGGCTCCAGTGTCAGCTTGCTCTTGCCGAAGGTTTTACCAATGCAGTCCGTCACGCTCACCGACACCTACCTCCCGAAATCCCGATCGAGATCGAGATCGAGATTACCCGATCCCAGATGGAAATTCGCATCTGGGATCGGGGTTCCGCCTTCGATTTAGAGGACTTTATCGAGAAAAACGCCTATCATGACTATAGTTTCTCTGGTCATGGGCAAGGACTGCCCATCCTCCAAAAAATCGCCGATCAACTCAGTTATACTCGCAGCGAAGATCAGCGCAACTGTCTGTTAATTATTAAACAATTTTCCCGCCATGAATCCGATCGCACCCCTCGTTTCTCCTAATTGGTTAGTAACTAATCTCGATCGCCCCGATCTGATGGTTATTGACTGTCGTTTTCAATTAAATGATCCCGATCTCGGTTATCAACAGTATTTAGCCAATCATATTGAAAATGCCTTCTATTTACACCTCGATCGCGATTTATCGGCTCCCGTTGCCCGTCATGGCGGCCGTCATCCTTTACCGAATCCGCAGACGATAGCCGCCAAATTAAGCTCTTTAGGGGTGATTTCCGGCCAAACTCATGTCATCGCCTACGATGCCTCCCGTTTTGCCTTTGCCAGTCGTCTCTGGTGGTTATTACGTTATCTGGGCCATGAACGAGTCAGCATTCTCGATGGTGGTTGGCAAAATTGGTTAAATGCCGGTTATCCCGTCTCCAATCAGATACCTGTGCCGAAAACCGGCGCTTTTCTCCCCCAAGTTCAACAGGATTGGGTAGTCACGATCGAGGAGGTAAAAAGGCAAAAAGAGCAAGCGGGAGTGGTGTTAATTGATGCCAGGGAAAGCGATCGCTATCGGGGCGAAAGGGAACCGATCGATCCGATCGCCGGCCACATCGGGGGGGCGCTTAATTATCCCTGGTTAGAAGTCACCGATAGTCAGGGTTTTTGTCAATCCCTGGCCTGGCAAAAACAACGTTGGCAAGAGCGGCAAAGCGATCGAGAAATTATCCTCTACTGTGGTTCGGGAGTGACAGCCTGTGTCAATATCCTTTCCCTTACCCTAGCCGGATACGACAATGTTAAGCTATATTCTGGAGGTTGGAGTGATTGGTGTTCCTACCTGATCTAACCCGCCTTGTTGATGTTCATCTATCTAGAAAGATTATCGAAATGACCTAATTACTGTACAATCCCTCTATTATCACTTTTAATTATTCCGAAACTATTATCTAGTTTGTCTCCTAAGTGGGTGGGTGGAATTAAATATAAGATGAACGTAGGTTGGGTTGAAGCATGAAACCCAACGCCCGATTATGTTACGCTACCGCTAACCCATCCTACAAATAATTGTGCCTCCCTACTTAGACAAAAAAGCTAATTTTTATTTTAGTTGCTATCTTTTTGCTCTCAAATCACCGCTATTCCTCAAAGAATAGTCGTTTTCCCCCGTAAAATTACCTAAAATGTCGGATGAATGCCCCCGCTACATTTTTCGACAAGATACTCACCTTTGCGGGGGATGAAATCCGACCAGAATATCAACCGCGGAGCATCGGTTTAATTCTACCATCTGTGGGTAAACTGTGTTATAATTAACTTAGCCAAAGGTCAAGGATTGTTAGATGCTAGTCGTAGAAGCAAAGTTAAAAAACGGAACACCAGAGCAATATCACCAGCTTAATGAAGCTATTAGAACTTCTCAGTTTGTGCGTAACTCTTGTGTTCGTTATTGGATGGACAATCAAGGGACAACCCGCAATGATCTCCAAAAACTTTGTGCGGTACTAGCTAACAATAAAGAGACACCTTGGGTTAATAAATTAAACTCTCAAGCTCGCCAATCGGCTGCTGATAGAGCCTGGCAATCAATTAATCGGTTTTACCAGAATTGTCATGCTAAGATACTTGGGAAAAAGGGTTTTCCTCGGTTTAAAAAGCATAGTCGTTCGGTTGAGTATAAACTAACAGGCTACAAACTATCTGATGAGCGACGTAAAATCAAGTTCACTGATGGTTTTAAAGCAGG
>NZ_JADBSZ010000332.1:0-22314 GCF_020246425.1 Microcystis sp. M079S1 | reverse complement strand
TGGTGGGGTTAGGAGTCAGGAGTCTCCGAGTCAGTAGACGGTCGTTTCAGGCTTTGTTGCCCTCTTTTTTTGTACCAGTTTATGTACTAGCAGAAGGATAATGCCAGGTTTTTGAAGGTCTTAATCCTATTTTCGCAGCACTAACATCGGATTTTAACAGGTCAAAAGCCTTATTTTAAAAGGGTTTTACCATTATTCAGCAAGCCCTAATTATGCAAGAGGTTTATAGGATAAGAAAGTCAAAATTTGTCCTAAATTAGTCCCCTACAAATGCTTGATCTATAAACAAGCTGATCTAAAAATTGAAAATACTAGCCCTAGTTTCTCAATTTATCAAGTTTATACTGTCCCATTAATCACTATAATAAAAGTTGAAATCTTTCAATGCTAATATTCTCTGCTTATTTAAGCGATAATGATAGGCCACACGAAACTTTAACTTTTCCCAGTCGCTTTTTTGAATTTTGTTTTTACCAGAGGAAAACTTAAGATGTTCGACAAATTCACGCTCGATTATGTCAGACCATTCGCTAGGATAAGTAGGTAAACCTGCTTTCGCCGCGGCTAACCCCATTACTGGACCATCTGCACCATGAAGGCGGTGTATTTCTAAATATTTGGCAATTATTCCCCAATAATAAATGAATTCTTCTTCTTTTTTCCAATTTTTTCCGACAGCAAAGATAAATTCCCCAACATAGGGAGCGTTTTCAAAATCTATATCCAACTTCTGCGCCACTTTCTCATAATCAGGAACATTTTCGGGTTGATAACGAGTTAGATGAGCTTTTAGATTCTTGATTGTGCCGAAAACTCCGTCAAGATTATTAAATTGTTCAGGAAACACTAAGGATTTTATTAATCGAATATCCGTATCAATTTGAATAGCCATGTCGTAGCGCTCTAAGGCTTTCTCAATAGCAAAACGCCTGTCATTATAGGGAAACATGATACTATCCTGAATATGTTTAATGGCAATTACGTTACTTGAATCTTGAAAATCCCTTGGCTCGTCAGTCAATATCAGATATTGAATACCGGGATGGTATTTTTCCATATCGCGGGCTACGTTGACTGCACAAGAACGATACTTTTTGCCAAGGGCTAAACCGCAAAAACAATAACTATTCATTAATCACCGTCTGAATTTTTGTCTAGGTTCAGTCTAGCTTATCTTAGAAAATTCGTCAATACAAATCGTAGTTTTCGTGGTTAATTTGGTCAAAATAGGTTTTTAATTCTGCAAAATTGCGGATTCTAGAGTTTATTTGGTTGCGGTGACATAGAATAGACCTGTGGGAGAAATGAGCTTTTTTCTTGTTAACTATCCTTGGCAACAATTCCTAGATTTGATAACAAAGCTTGTAGGTTAGTTTGCACGGTAGCGGGTTGGTATCTCTTAATAGTTTCTAGGGAATTATCAGCGAGTTTTTGCCACAATTCCATATTATCATAGAGTTCGATTACCGCTTGGGCAAATTCCTCGGCAGTATCGGCAATTAAAACATCTTGGTGGTCAATTAATCCCATACCTTCGGCACCAATTTTTGTGGTAACAGTGGGTAATCCTAGGGAAAGACTTTGACCAATTTTACCCTTCATTCCCGCACCAAATCGCAGGGGTGCGACAAAAACACGACTCTTTTGAAAATAGGGTTCTACTTCGGGAACATAACCGGTAACAATCACTTTATCATTGGCTAATTCTTTCACTTCATCCTTGAGGTTACTTCCTAATAAATTAACGGTAATATCGGGACGGGATGCCCAAACTAAGGGCATAATTTCTAAACATAACCACTTGACTGCATCAATATTAGGAGGGTGATTGTAGCTACCAATAAATACTAAACCCGATCGCTGGTCAAAAGCAACTTTTTCTGACAGGGAAATTTCTTCATGGATATTGGGGATTACCCAAACATTTTTCACTCCTAAAGAGGATAAAACCTGCTTTTCGTCTTCCGTTACTACCACGGTTGCTTCTGCTTGATTAGCATAGTTTAACTCTAATTTCTGATAGGTTTGCCAACTCCAGCTGGTATTTTGGTAACTGGGATCGAGATAGTCTTTTTGTCGTTTTAAACGTAGAAAATGCAGGTCAATTGTATCATAAATAATTGGTGCTTTTGTCTTTAAGCGAATTAAATCCATATACTTATCGCACAATTCGGGACGACACAACCAAACTCCATCTATCAGGGGTAAATATTTGATTAATTTTTCTTCCAGATTATATCTTTGCGGTGTGCCATAAATAACTTCAATTCCCATTTGTTGCAGGACGGAAGTATAGGGTTGTTCGGGATAGCCATTATCGGGAAAGAAAATGACTGAATAGCCTAAATTGAGCAGCAGCTTAAGAATATTTAATAAACGCACACAGCCGGATTCTCGATCGTATAGTGGAACGTAGGAGTCGATGACTAAAATTGTCGGGTTTCCTTGTAAACGTCGGGCAGCTTTCGGTACATTATTAGCATCGTTATCTAGGTGTTTAGTTAATACCTTTGACCATTTTTCTCGAAACTTAGTTTGATTAATAACTTGATATTGTTTGATCCCACTGGAAAGGTCTGTTCCCGAGGTGATTCCTTCGTAGTGAATGACGTTAGATTGGGGTTGATAGAGGACTTGATAACCCAATTCTCGGATGGCAAAACATAAGTCTGTATCTTCGTAATACGCGGGGATAAAGTCTTGACAAAAACCACCTAATTGCTTAAATAAATCTGTAGGAACTAATAAACTTGCTCCCGAACAATAGTCCACGGGACGCACATAATTATATTCCGGTTCCTCGGAACTATCTAAGCGTCCATAATTCCAACCATCGGCAGAATTCCAGATAATTCCCCCCGCTTCTTGTTGTTTACTATTAGCATAAATTAACTTAGAACCCACCGCACCAACTTGGGGATTATTGATAATTAATTTCACTAAACTTTCTAGACAATTTTCCAGAATTCTAGTATCGTTATTGAGAAAATATAGGTATTGACCTTTTGCTTGACTAGCCCCATAATTACAGGAACGAATAAAACCAGAGTTTTCGGCATTAGTTAATACTTTGATTCCTTTAACTAAAGTTGCTAATTGTTCTAAGGTTTCATCGCTGGAAGCATCATTAACAATGATTATTTCATAAGCTAAATCAGAACCAAGGTTAACACTCAAGGATTCCAGACAGTTAAAGGTGTAGGCAAATTGGTTATAAACAGGAATAATAATCGAGACTAAAGGATTGTCACTGCTGGCAATTTCTAGGGGCCGCGGTTCAGCTAATTTAGCACTTTCGATCACCTGTTCTTCAAATTCAGAGGAACTCTTTCCTGTGAGAATTTTAATAATTTTTCGTTTCGTCTTTTTGATTGCTGGTTTCCATCCTTCCTCTTGGAGACTAAAGACAAATTTTTTGAGCAGTTTTTTAACTTTAAAAATAATCATTATTACCATAATTCTTCCTCTGGAGAAAACCAATCTTGTGCTAAATTTAAATCTCTTTCTGCTCTAACAATAGCTCCTTCCTTTAATTGTTGCTTGAGGTAGTTTCTCTGTTGTTCCATAATATATAATTTAATCACTTCATGAATTAAATTATTATATTCTTTTTCAGGATAATCACTACTCGCCAACCATCGATCGAGAAGTGGCATAGTATCTTCAGGGAGACTTATCTGAAGTTGTCTGGCCATTTTGTCTTTCCTAACTATATCTAGACAATAACAATTATAAACCCCTAGAGCGATTTTAGTTGCTGTCGGGATAAATTCTCGGGGCTGCGGCGATTAATTTTTGAGTGTAGGGGTGTTGGGGATGGCTAAAAATTTGTTCAGTGTCACCCATTTCAACTATTTTACCCGCAGTCATCACCGCAATTCGATCGCAGAGGAATCTCGCCAACCAAAGATCATGAGTTATAAATAAATAAGTTAGATTAAATAACTTTTGTAACTCTAACATTAACTCTAAAACCTGTGTCTGGACACTAGCATCGAGCATACTAACCGGTTCATCACAAATAACTAATTCTGGACGAGTAATTAAAGCGCGAGCAATGGCTACCCTTTGCTGTTGTCCTCCCGATAACTCTCTAGGATAGCGTCGATAAAATTCCTCTACCGGTGTCAAACCGACTCGATCTAACATTTCTAAAACCTGTTTTTTAGCCGTTTCTAGATTAACTTTTTTATGGATAAAAAGCGGATCGGCGATACTTTCTCCCACCGTCATTAAAGGATTGAGACAAGCGAGGGGATCCTGAAAAATCATCTGCATTAAGCGCCGTTTTGGACGCATTTTTTCCGCCGACAAAGGGGTTAAATCTTCTCCTAAAAATTCCACTTTTCCCCCGGTGGGTTTAATTAACTGTAATAGGGTTCGCGATAGGGTACTTTTCCCACACCCCGACTCCCCAACTAAACCGAAAATTTCCCCTCGATACAGTTCAAAATTGACTTCATCTACCGCTTTAATAAATTTCTTTTCTTTCTTGAATAAACTATCTAAAAAGTTACCTTCTAGGGTATAATACTGTTTTAAATTATCCACCTTTAACACCGTCTCCTGACCTTGAATTGCTGTTAATTTTTCCTCCCGTACCTGTAGGTGTAAAGCGGCGGACAAAAGAGAACGAGTGTAGGGATGTTGAGGCGCTTTAAAAACTGTTTTTACCGCTCCCGATTCGACAATTTTGCCGCCATTCATCACCGCTAATCGATCGCAATATTCTCCCACCATCGCTAAATCATGGGAAATTAACAATAGTCCCATCTGTTCCTCGCTACATAAACGCTTTAATTCCCGCAGAATTTCCGCCGAAACCGTCACATCTAAACTGGTGGTGGGTTCATCGGCAATAATTAACTTAGGGTTTAATAATAAAGCTAAAGCAATGGCCACTCTTTGCCGCATTCCCCCGCTAAATTCGTGAGGATATTGTGACCAACGATTAGCGGTAATTTTTACTTTTTCTAGGACGGTACAAGCTTGACTTTTAGCTTGACGATAGGTTAAATTCGTCCGATGGGCTTGCAAAGTTTCTACACAATGATCGCCAATAGTCATCAGCGGATCTAGTCGCGTCATCGGATCTTGAAACACTAATCCCACCGCTTCCCCGCGAAACTTTTCTAACTGTTTGCTAGATAAAGATAAAAGCGAGCGCCCTTCAAAGGTAATCTCCCCTTCAACGTGAGTGCGATTGGGTAATAACCTTAAAATAGCCTTACCGATGGTCGATTTTCCACAACCAGATTCACCCACTAATCCCAGAGTTTCCCCTTTGCCTATACTCAAAGATACCCCATCGATCGCCCAAGAGGGAGAACTTAATTCGGTCGGGTAGGCAATTTTTAGGTCTTTAATTTCCAACATGAGGCGAGCGGTAAAGATAAAAGTTAGGACTTAAGTAAGTAGTTATAATTAAATTGAAGATAGATTTTGCCTCTGATCCCCCCTGCCCCCCTTGATAAGGGGGGGGTGCCGATCCCCCCTGCCCCCCTTGATAAGGGGGGTGCCGATCCCCCCTTAGTCCCCCCTTAATAAGGGGGGCATCTGATAATTTTTAACGCTTACCTACTTAGGGTCAAGTATGCCACACAAAGGGCGATCGAGCATTTAATCACTAATCGACAACTGACCCTAACAAAACCCGACAATACCCCTTTAAAGTCGCCACTCGCTCGCTAATTATCTGTAAACGCTTCTCCCGTCCTTGCCGCGCCGAGGCCAAAAATAACCAATCCGTCTCCAGCAATCGCCACGATCGATATAGTTCCGTCTGGAGCGCGCGCCAACGATTAGCCACCTCTGGGCTGAAATTGTCATCATTTAGTGACAAAATCTCCCCTTCTAGACAGGTTTGTAAAGCTTGAAAAGATTGTAACCCCGTGGAAGCATCCCCATCCAGAAGGGCAAGACTGAAATCCTCCAGTTTTCTTAACAAAGATTTGTAGGCTTGATGGTAATTTGTCGGTAGCATCCAATACAAAGCGCGTTAGAATTTGTTACATAAGATTAACGATTTGCCGTCACGGTTGCAAGTCCTCTTCCCGAGCAGAGACAAAAACTTAAAAGAATCCCGCCCTTTTCGCCGATCGATCCGATTCCAGTGTTAGAGAGTTAAGTAATCTGGCATCCCTTCGGCCTAATAATTTTCTAGTTATCCGTCTCCTCCCCCCCCCTATTATCCCCCCGATCTAACCATGAACGCCATCACTGCCATCCAACCAGAAACCCTCACCGTCCTTCCCCGGGCCACGGAACCGAAAAAAGCGTTAGTTTTACCCGATTGGCTGAAAGAATGCCTGATTACCTACGAAAACGACCCCCAGAATCCCGATATCGATTTAATCTCTAGGGCCTTTAATTTCGCCCACAAACTCCACGAGGGCCAGTATCGCAAATCCGGGGAACCCTATATCGCCCATCCTATAGCTGTAGCGGGATTACTGCGGGATCTGGGGGGTGATGGGGCAATGATCGCGGCGGGATTCCTTCACGATGTGGTGGAAGATACGGAAGTCACCCCCGAAGAAATCGAGGCTAGATTCGGTGTTGAGGTGCGTAATTTGGTGGAAGCGGTGACAAAACTCTCCAAATTCAACTTTTCTAGCAAAACTGAACGGCAAGCGGAGAATTTTCGCCGAATGTTCCTGGCGATGGCTCAAGATATCCGCGTCATCGTGGTCAAATTAGCCGATCGCCTGCACAATATGCAAACCCTCGAACACCTCAACCCGCAACAGCAGCAACGCATCGCCCTAGAAACTAGAGAAATCTTTGCTCCCCTGGCTAACCGTTTAGGGATTGGCAGATTTAAATGGGAATTAGAGGATTTATGCTTTAAATACCTCGAACCCGATGCTTATCGCGCCGTGCAGTTATTGGTATCGGAAAAACGTATCGATCGAGAGGCCCGCATCGAAACCGTCACTAACACATTGCGGGAAAAATTGCAAGAAATTGGCATAAAAGTTCTTGATTTACAGGGTCGCCCCAAACATCTCTACGGCATCTATCATAAAATGCACAATCAAGGCAAAGAATTCGAGCAGATTTATGATATAGCCGCCGTCCGCATTATCGTCGAAACAAAAGAGGAATGTTATCGTTGTTTAGCCATAGTTCACGACCAATTTACTCCGATTCCTAACCGTTTTAAAGACTATATCGGTTTACCAAAAGCTAACCGTTATCAATCCCTCCATACCACCGTTGTTGGTTTAAATGCCCGTCCCCTAGAAGTGCAGATTCGCACCCTAGAAATGCACCATGTTGCTGAATACGGGATTGCAGCCCATTGGAAGTATAAAGAAACCGGTTCTAGTCAAACAACTTTAACCGCCGCGGATGAAAAATTCGCTTGGCTGCGTAATCTTCTCGACTGGCAAAAAGACCTTAAAGATGGCCAAGAATACATGGATGGCCTGAAAAATAATTTCTTTGAAGAAGATATCTATGTTTTCACCCCCAAAGGTGATGTGGTGGCCCTTGCCCAAGGTGCGACACCAGTAGATTTTGCCTATCATATTCATAGCGAAGTAGGTAATCAGATGAAAGGGGCAAGAATTAATGGTAAATGGTCAGTTCTTGATGCTCCCTTGCAAAATGGTGATCTGGTGGAAATTCTCACCAGCAAGCATAGTCACCCTAGTTTGGATTGGTTAAATTTTGTCGTTACTCCTAGCGCCAGAAATCGCATCCGGCAATGGTACAAAAAATCGCGACGAGAAGAAAATATTAGCCGGGGTCGTGATTTATTAGAGAAAGAATTGGGTAAAACTGGCTTCGATGCCCTGCTGAAATCGGAACGAATGCAATCGGTGGCTAAACAGTGCAATTATGTGGCAGTAGATGATTTATTGGCGGCCTTAGGTTACGGCGAAGTTACCCTAAAAAATGTAGTTAATCGTCTGCAAGAAGCAGTTAAAAATCAACAGGAAATTTTAACGGCCAAAAATCCGCCCGATGTCCTAACTGATTCCCAATTGATTCTACCACCTTCTCCCGTTCAAAGGGCTTTACCCGTTAGTAAATCACCGATCGCCGGTGTGGAGGGATTAGTCTATCGTTTGGCCGGTTGTTGTTGTCCTTTACCCGGAGAAAATATTACCGGTATAGTTGCCCATGCGGGGGAAGGCATTGTTATTCACCGTCAGGGCTGCTCGAATGTGGAAAAAGCCGAAGCTGAACGCTTAATTCCTGTTAGTTGGAACCCTATAGATGACCAGGGACGTTATCAAACTTATCCGGTAAATATTCAGATTGAAGTGATCGATCGCGTCGGGGTTTTAAAAGATATTCTCTCTCGTTTAAGTGACCAAAATATTAACGTTCGCAATGCCGGAGTTAAGACTAATTTCGGTAAACCCGCTTTAATTTCCCTGAAAATTGAAGTAAAAGACCTGCAACAATTTGAACGCTGTGTTAGTCAAATTAAGCTGATGAGTGATATTTTAAACGTTCGTCGCATCAGTCAGGTAAAAAGCGATCGAGAGTAAGTTAAACCTAAAATTTCTACTCATATTCCCCAAACGCTGGAGTGCCTTAGCTGTTGAAGTGCGATGCTGACACTGACTAAAACCACGATGGCAATATCTGCACTTTTTGTCACCGAACAACGTAGGATCGATAATTAATCTGAGCGCAAAAATCCTTATGTTATTATCCCTACTGTCAGTTATCAGTTTTCTGATTAGTTTTCTGGTGGTTGCCCTGATTAAACAACGTTTTAGCCAACAATTGTTAGATATTCCCAATGAGCGTAGCAGCCATAGTCAACCCAGACCTAGGGGGGGTGGACTCGGTTTTGTCGTCGCTTTTGCTCTTACTGGCTGCCTCAGTTATTTTCTCCTTCCTCCTTCCCTACCTCTCATTCCCCTGTGGTTGTCCCTGACTCCTTTAATTATTATCGGCCTTCTCGATGATCGTCGCAGTATTCCCTCTAGTATTCGCTATTTAGTGCAGTTATCCTCCGCTAGTGTTGCGGTCACTTTTTTCGGTGCTTTTCCCCAATCGTGGCTATTAGATTTGGGTTTTGGCGGCAAAGTTTTGGCTATTATTCTCACAATTATCGGCCTGACCGCGATGATTAATTTTTATAATTTTATGGATGGTCTCGATGGCTTGGTGGCTGGCTGTACGGCGGTACAATTAGGATTTCTCGCTCTCTATTTTCAGCAACCAATTTTATGGCTTTTAGTAGCAGCTTTAGGCGGTTTTCTCCTCTGGAATTGGTCGCCAGCGAAAATTTTTATGGGTGATGTGGGTAGCACCAGTTTAGGGGCAATTGTCGCTATGGTTGTACTTAATAACCGGGGCAATCAAAGTCAGGCTTGGTCAGCTTTAACTATCACTTTACCTCTGATTGGTGATGCTATTTATACCCTTATTTGTCGATTATTAAAAAGGTAAAATATCTTCCAAGCTCACCGCAGTCACCTTGATCAAAGATTACAAAAATCTGGCTTGTCTCATCCACAAGTAGCAATTATTTATATGGGGGTAACTCTCCTGATTGCTATTAGTATTAACTCCTTAGGAATCCTAGGATCATGGCTGAGTTTACCTCTGATTCTAGGATTAATTTTTCTCGGAGAAATTTATCTGAACAGGAAAGTTAGCGAGCATAATTTATCAGTGACAAGAAAAGAATAATTTTTTTTGCTATGGACTGAGGGGTTATTCAAACCTAGAGAATGTTAGACTAAATCCTATTTAAAAATTATAGGGATCGGGGGGTAAGGAGCAGCAGGAATTACTCAAATAGTTATTAGCGAAAGTCGTTGCTTTCAGTCAAAAACTGATGGTTTTAATCTCTGGCAAAAACAGAGCTATTTACCTATTATCCCTACTAACCAAGAGAAAAGAAAAAATTAATATTTATCGGATCAGGTTAGCTGATATGATTAGGGAGATGACTATCATTCCAAGGTCAATGAGCGCAAGAACGTTATTCGATAAAGTCTGGGACGCACACACGGTTAAGATTCTTCCCAGTGGACAGACACAATTATTCATCGGACTGCATCTAGTCCATGAAGTCACCAGTCCGCAAGCTTTTTCGATGCTGAGAGAAAGGGGTTTAAAAGTATTATTTCCAGGACGGACTATTGCCACCGTCGATCACATCGTCCCCACCGAAAATCAGGCGCGTCCTTTCCTTGACGATTTGGCCGAGGAAATGATCCGGGCGATCGAAACTAATGTTCAAACCAATAATATTCCTTTCTACGGCATCGGTTCCGGCAATCAGGGCATAGTTCATGTGATCGCTCCCGAACGGGGTCTAACCCAACCCGGGATGACGATCGCCTGTGGTGATTCCCACACCTCCACCCATGGTGCTTTTGGGGCGATCGCTTTTGGTATCGGAACTTCCCAAGTGCGCGATGTTCTTGCTACCCAAACCCTATCCCTATCGAAATTAAAAGTGCGTCGAGTGGAGGTAAACGGCGATTTAAACCCCGGTGTCTATGCTAAAGATGTAATTCTCCATATTATCCGTCAATTAGGCGTTAAAGGCGGTGTTGGTTATGCCTACGAGTACGCTGGTAGCACAATTGAACGGATGTCCATGGAAGAAAGAATGACGATTTGTAACATGGCGATCGAAGGTGGGGCCCGATGTGGTTATATCAACCCCGATCAGATCACCTACGATTACCTCAAAGGTCGTGATTTTGCGCCCAAAGACTGGGAAAGTGCGGTTAATTGGTGGGAAAGCATTAAAAGCGATGCCGATGCGGTTTATGACGATGTGGTGGTCTTCGATGCCGGTGAAATCGAACCCACAGTTACTTGGGGGATTACTCCGGGCCAAGGAATCGGGGTTAACGAAGTCATTCCCACTCCCGAAAGTTTACCGGCAAGTGAAAGAGCGATCGCAGAGGAAGCCTATCAATACATGAAACTCACCCCCGGCACCCCGATTAAAGGCACAAAAATCGATGTCTGCTTCGTCGGTAGCTGTACTAACGGCCGGATCAGTGATCTGCGCGAAGCGGCCAAATTTGCCCAAGGTCATCGTGTTGCCCCCCATGTGAAAGCTTTTATCGTCCCCGGTTCCGAAAGAGTCAAAAAACAAGCGGAAGCAGAAGGATTAGACCAAATTTTCCTAGCATCGGGCTTTGAATGGCGCGAGGCGGGCTGTTCCATGTGTTTAGCCATGAATCCCGATAAATTGCAGGGAGATCAGATCAGCGCCTCCTCCTCCAATCGTAACTTTAAAGGTCGTCAAGGTTCCGCCTCCGGTCGTACTTTGTTGATGAGTCCGGCGATGGTGGTAGCAGCAGCGATTAAAGGGGAAGTCACCGATCCCAGGGAGTTGTTAAATTAAATAGGGTTTGCTGAAAAAGTTTGTTACTGGGGTCAGGAGTCAGGAGTCTCCGAGTCAGGAGGCAGGAGATAGGGTGATAGGGTTTTGGGGTGATAGGGTGATGAGACAGCTTCCCCACTTCCCCACTTCCCACTTCTCACTCCCTTCTCCCCTTCTCCCTTCTCTACAATAATTACTCGCAACCAGAAATACCTTGGCTTATTAAGTACCTAAGCAAAATTAATTACACATCTAAGCCACTACTCCGTGAGACTTCTGCTGATGTGAGCAAACAGAGAACTGAAAACTCACATCCGATCCCTAATAGCTGTCTCCCGTCTCCTGTCTCCCGTCTTCTGTCTCAACTAGGAAATTAATTTTGCACGACTGATTATCATACTTTGTGCTTTTTGTCAAAAAAACTTTTTTTTTGCAATAAAACTACACAAAAAAAAGATCATCGTTGCCGGTGAAATTGACTAATTTACCCGTCTTAATTAGGATCACCTTCTAGGTGTGGCAAGGGTTTCAACCATTGCTGCCCAAAAAAGCACAGAATAACCCATTATGAAATTCAGTAAAATCGCTGTAACCATCATAACATCGTTGTTAAATAAAAATCTTTCTCAATTAATTTTTAAGAATTTATAAATATTGCGGAATGTTAATTTAAATATTCTCAAGTTTTTGCAGTAAATCAATAATTTTTACTTATCTTTGTCCAACATTGGGTTAGAAGTCAGGAGTCAGGAGATAGAGTGATAGGGTTTTGGGGTGATAGGGTGATGGGGATTTAGGGGTTTAGGGAAATTTCAGCCAAATGCTTCACTTCCCCACTTCCCCACTTCCCCACTTCCCCACTCCCCCACCTCCCACTTCCCACACCCTACACCCCACTTCCCACTCTATTTTAATTTGATTGCCATAATTGCCAAGCTTTAACGAGATTTCCCCCCATCAAGGCAGCCACTGCATTTAAAGTCTTAATTTCCTCACTATCGGGATTTAATTTTCTGGCCTGATCTAAGACTTTTTGGGCTGCTTGCGGTTGCCAATCGTAGAGATAAATAAAGCCTTGATAAGCATAATGATAGGGATTATGGGGGTCAATTTTAATCATTTCCTCCGTGGCTTTTATTGCCCCTGCTACATCCTGTTGTAGTACCTTAGAAATTGCTAATCCGTAGGCTAAAGATAATTTATCGGGGGGATTTTGTTGCTGTAAACGATAGGAAAAAGCCTTGTCTGCTTGCAGCACATAATTCTGAATCGAATCGTATTGATTGATACGATTAGTTAACTCAAAAATTGGCTCAATACCCGTTAATCCTTGACCAATATTAGCAGACTTTAAGCGCAATTGGGTCACTAAATCTAATTCGGGCGTTGCTAACTTGGAGACTTGAGGATCGATGGTAATTTGAGCATTAGTTTTAATCGGATAGGTTTCCCCGGTTTCCCGATTGAGATAGACAGCAGATAAGCGATAAACTCCGGGGGTTGCTGCCGACTGCATGGCGGTTTTTTCAGTAACTTCAAAACCCTTTTGTTGCTCTTCTGGACTTAATTTTTCTGCCATTAATTCCCCCATAGCAATACCGTGATCGTGCATCCAATAATCCTTACCGTCCACTTCTTGCCAGGTTAAAATCACTATCCCTGACTTTAATTGTTGCCAGTCTCCTGCCCATTTGTAAACCACGGGAATGGGTTGATTAGGAGAAGCTTTTTCGGCAATGGCAATCTCTCTTAATTCCACCCGTTTTGGTGCATTTTCAAGGGGGTTAACCGTGACGGAGGGGGCTATTTTACGGTGTAGGGATAGGGTACTATCATCCGGTAGCTGCCAAGTTTTCTCCACTTGGAAATCTGGACCGGTGGCGACTCGATTAACAATTTTTTTCTGGACATCGGGGACGGAACCCTGTTCACCAGTTTTAGTTAAAAACCAATCTAAAGAATTGACATCCTTTTCGATCTCTTCTTCCCGAACTCCCACCTGTCTGCCGGCAACCTGGGAATTATGTTTACCACCGTAGAAAGAGAAGGTATGTTGATTTAATTCGGGGGTGGAAGGTAAAACCCCTAGAGTGCTGCGAAGATAGGGAGAATCGGCTAGAATCTCTTTAACTACTTCTTCCTGTTGCCAGCCGGTTTTTAAATAGGGATGGTGTTGTAATTCGGGACTGAAAACGTTAGTAATTATATCTCCCCCCAAGGGGAATAAATTTAAGCTGGTGAGAATAGCGGCAATAGTTATCGTTCCCCAACGGATACCAGGGGCAAAACGACCACGCCAAGATAATAAACCAACGGATAAAATTAAGGATAAAGTCGGTAAAAGCGGCAAAATATAACGAGCATCTTTATTGATATTTAGGGATGATAATAGGTATCCCCCCAGCAGAAAAACTCCTAACCAAATCCACACAGGACGATTAACCTTATCTTCGGTTTTTCTATGACGTAAGGAGATTAATAATCCCACCACAGGAACTAATAACAATACCCAAGAAAGAAAATAGGGTAAAACTTGGGCGTAAAATGTCCAGGCATCTGGACTGGTAAGAGGCGGATCTCCCTCCAAAATCGCCGAATCTACCGTGGCACGTTTGCTCGCGGTTAACATTAATAACCAATTCGTCCGATACCAGGGAAACATTAACAATGCTGCCGTCAAAAAACTCAGCATTAATTGCGCTAGATTGCCCCAACGTTTTCGCCGGAGATTTTCGCCCAATACCCACAAAATCGGTAAAAAGAGGAAAAATAGGGCGGTTTGTTTGACTAACATCCCTAAACCGCAAGAAATACCGAAAGCGATCGCTTTTAGCCAGCCTTGACCACTAAATCGCCACCATGTCAAGCACAAGTAAGAAAACGTTACAATTGCCGCTAAGGGAAAATCTAAGAGATATTCGAGGCGATAATAGTATAAACCGGGTAGAAATTGACAGATTAAGACCGCCCATAAAGCCACAGTCCCATTAAAGAGGATAATTCCCAATCCGTACACAGAAAAGAGCAGTAGGGCACTATAGATAGCCATTACCCACATACCCGCATCAACGCTAATACCAAAGAGATTAAAGAAGGGAATCGTTAAAAGATAGGTTAAAGGGGGAATTTTCGGCGACATTAGCCATAAACTGCGCCACCAATCCCCGTCAAACCAGCGAGGATTTTGGAAAGCTTGGGTATAGATAATCCCACCGTTGAGATAATCGGCCTGATCCCAAGCAGGAATGGTATGATCGAGACTAAACCAGAATCTATCGACTAATATCCCCAATATCCAAATAATAGTGACAATAATTAATTCCTGTCTCCTATCTAGCGATCGCTTCAAAATGACTTCTCCCTAGTGCAACTCTCAATTATTTTGCCACGCCCTCAAGCGACCCTGAAAAAATCGCCAGCAAGAAACACCAGACCGATCAAGGTAAAATAAAGATTTAGTGAAAAATTGTAACAGGAACTTGACAAATGCGAGTGGTGATCGTTGGTGCGGGATTAGCGGGAATGGCAACAGCTATCGATCTGGTCGATGCGGGCTGTACAGTAGAAATCTTAGAATCTCGTCCCTTTGTCGGGGGAAAAGTCGGTAGTTGGGTAGATGCGGACGGTAATCACATCGAGATGGGCTTGCACGTCTTTTTTGGTTGTTACTATAATCTTTTTGAGTTAATGAAAAAAGTGGGCGCTTTTCAATCCCTACTACTCAAAGAACACACCCACACTTTTATCAACGAAGGGGGAAAAATCGGCGAATTAGACTTCCGTTTCGCCGCAGGTGCGCCTTTTAACGGTTTAAAAGCCTTTTTTACCTCCTCCCAACTCTCGGCAGCCGATAAAATCTTTAATTCTCTGGCCTTAGGTACAAGTCCCATCGTCCGCGGTCTGATAGACTTTCAAGGAGCGATGAAAACGATTCGGGATCTGGACTCGATTAGCTTTGCCGATTGGTTTCGTAGCCATGGCGGTAATGAAGGCAGTTTAAAAAAAATGTGGAATCCGATCGCCTATGCCTTAGGATTTATCGATACGGAAAATATCTCGGCCCGTTGTATGCTGACGATTTTCCAATTTTTTGCCGCTAAAACCGAAGCTTCCGTCCTGCGGATGTTGGAAGGTTCCCCCCACGAATACCTGCATAAACCGATTATTAACTATCTGGAGGCACGGGGAGCCAAAATCTCTACCCGTCGTCAAGTGCGGGAAATTCTCTATTCTGGAGAGGGCGAAAATCTGCAAGTTAATGGCATGATCGTCGCTAACGGAGAAACCACGGAAACTATCACCGCAGATGCCTATGTTTGCGCTGGTGATGTCCCCGGTATTCAGCGTCTTATTCCCCAAGATTGGCGGAAAATGCCGATTTTTGACAATATTTTCCGACTAGAAGCCGTCCCCGTCGCTACGGTACAATTGCGTTTTGACGGTTGGGTGACGGAATTAAATGATGCCGAAAAACGTCGACAACTGCAAAAAGCGGTGGGAATTGATAATCTTTTGTACACCCACCAAGCGGATTTTTCCTGTTTTGCAGATCTTGCTCTCACCAGTCCTAGGGATTATTATCGCCCTGGAGAAGGTTCTTTATTACAGTTAGTTTTAACCCCCGGGGATCCTTTTATTAAAGCTAAAAATGAAGATATCGCCCAGCACGTTTTAGCGCAAGTCCATAAGTTATTTCCCTCCTCGCGAGAGTTAAAGATGACTTGGTTTACTGTGGTGAAATTAGCCCAGAGTCTCTATCGGGAAGCACCTGGTATGGATGTCTATCGTCCCTCGCAAGCGACTCCTATTGCTAACTTTTTCCTTGCTGGTAGTTATACCCAACAGGATTACATTGATAGCATGGAAGGGGCGACTTTATCGGGTAAACAGGCAGCCAAAGCAATCTTACAACGGGCCGAGCGCTGGAAATCTTTAGCCACGGTTTGAGCAAACAGCCAGCAATCTCGTCTCTTGAGAAGGGATTGCCTCTAGACTTGTTTTCAGTGGCAAAAGATAACCGCTATAGCTAACTTGGGAAGTCAGTCTCTCAGGGCAAGCTATACAAAAAAGACCGATCGAGCTAGACTCGTAAAAAGATAACTCCATCTAGAAGGCTTACCCTAGACTGGAAAGAACGTCGGAAAAATCTCGTCAGAAATAGGAGTCAATCGAGTTTATGCCAGAGCTTGCTGTATCATCAGAGCTTGATTTCACCAGCGAAACCTATAAATCAGCCTATAGTCGCATTAATGCCATCGTTATTGAAGGCGAATACGAGGCCAATAGCAATTATATTCAATTAGCAGACATCCTCACCGATAACAAAGAAGAGTTACACCGTCTGGCAAAAATGGAAAACCGTCACATGAAAGGTTTTCAAGCTTGCGGCCAAAATTTGCAAATCACTCCTGATATGGATTATGCCAAAGAATTCTTTTCCTCTCTGCACAATAACTTCCAAATTGCCTACGCAGAAGGTAAAATCGTTACCTGTTTATTGATCCAATCTTTGATTATCGAAGCTTTTGCGATCGCTGCCTATAATATTTATATTCCTGTTGCTGATCCTTTTGCCCGTAAAATTACTGAAGGCGTAGTTAAAGACGAATATTTACATCTCAATTTTGGCGAAGAATGGCTAAAAGCGAACTTTGAAACCGCTAAAGAGGAATTAGAAGCGGCAAATCGTGCTAATCTGCCCATTGTCTGGAGAATGCTCAATCAAGTCGAGGATGATGCTCGCGTCCTCGGTATGGAAAAAGAGGCCCTCGTGGAAGACTTCATGATTAGCTACGGGGAAGCTTTAAGCAATATTGGTTTCAGCACCCGTGATATTATGCGAATGTCTGCCTACGGATTAACTGCTGTCTAAAGCTTGAGCGTCGAGATTTCTTTTTTTCGCCCTGCTGCCGCTCAACACAGAGCGGCGCTTTTGTGTGATATATTTAAGAGTCTTAACGATTTCTTAGCAATATCCTCATTTTTATCTAGTGCCATCTAGTCTAACGAAAGAACAATCAATGTTTGGTCTTATAGGTCATCTTACCAGTTTAGAACACGCCCAATCGGTCGCCGACGATCTAGGTTATCCTGAATATGCTAACCAGGGATTAGATTTTTGGTGTGCTGCCCCCCCGCAAATTGTCGATGATTTTCATGTCACCAGCATCACGGGGCAAACCATCAGAGGTAAATATATCGAATCCTGTTTTTTACCGGAGATGTTGTCGAATCGTTGGGTAAAGTCTGCTATTCGTAAGGTGCTAAATGCCATGGCACTCGCTCAAAAAAGTGATATCAATATCACCGCACTCGGTGGTTTTTCTTCAATTATTTTCGAGGAATTTAATCTCAAAGATAATCGACAGGTGCGGAATATCGAGCTAGATTTTGGCCGTTTTACCACCGGTAACACCCACACCGCTTACGTCATCTGCACTCAGGTAGAAACCCTCGCTGAAAAAATGGGCATCGATTTAGCTCAATCTACCGTCGTGGTTTGTGGGGCAACCGGAGATATCGGCAGCGCCGTTTGTCGTTGGTTAAATGAAAAAACCGATACAAAAGAACTAATATGTGTGGCACGCAATCAAGAGCGTTTACAATCTCTGCAAGAGGAGTTAGGACGCGGTAAAATTCTCCCCCTAGAGGAGGCTTTACCCCTGGCTGATATCATTGTTTGGGTGGCTAGTCTGCCTAAAGGGGTGGAAATTGATCCAGATAAACTCAAGCGCCCCTGCATTATTATTGATGGTGGTTATCCGAAAAATTTAGGCACGGTCTTAAATGCCCCCGATATTTCGGTGATTAAGGGCGGCATTGTCGAGCATTCCCTCGATATTGACTGGAAAATTATGAAAATAGTCAATATGGATATTCCCTCTCGTCAAATGTTTGCCTGTTTTGCCGAGGCGATTTTATTAGAGTTGGAGGGTTGGCAAACTAATTTTTCCTGGGGACGCAACCAAATTACCGTCCCTAAAATGGAACAAATCGGCGCAGCTTCCCGCAAACACGGTTTTCAACCTTTGTTATTTTAACTAATATCCCCAACCCCCCCCCACCGACCACGGAATTAGAAGTTTCAGGCGACAAATAATTAGGAGTGAGTGCTTGACTTTGGCGGCGGCTTGGGTTATGATTGTCTCATAATGGGATATTCGTGTTTACACTTGAATGCTTAGATTACCATTATGAATAAACTCTTTTAAAAATATTATCCCAAAATCTGCCGACAAAAGCAAGCAAAATTTTGCCATCAATTGTTAAGTTTTGTTAAGAAAAATCCCAAGAGTGGCAAGGGATAGAACTCCCTTAGCTGATCAGTCCGATCTCTGTGATAGTTTCTCAGGGCTTTTGGGGGAATTATAGAAGTGTGGGACTGAATTTTAGCTTTCTAGCAAAGACGACAAAACCACTAAACCCTGACTAGCTCTAGATTTTTTCCTGATGAAAACTTGGTTAGAAGATCGCGGTATTTTACCCGCTTACGGTGGTGGGGTAATCATTGGCATTACCCTCTGTTTTTTCGGAGCTGCGACCAATACCATGGCGGGATGGTTGTATGCTATCTGTGGCACGACGATCGCTCTTTTAATTTTATCGATAATTTTACCCCGTCGTTCCCTTCTTCCCCTGAAAGTGCGTCGTCTTGTCATTGTACCCGTGAGTGCGGGAGACGATCTTAGTATTAGCCTAGAGATAGAAAATACTAGCAATCAGCCGATAAATCTGTTAGAAGTGACAGATATCCTGCCAATTGTCCTCGATCAGCCAAAAATAACCCCAATAGAAGCAATTGCCTCCAAAAGTTCCCATCGTTGGACCTATTATTTACCTACCAGTAAACGGGGTATTTATCACTGGCAAGAAGTACAATTAAGAACAGCAGCCCCTCTCGGTTTATTTTGGTGTCGTCGTTGTCATCAAGCAGCGGCTAAAGCTTTAGTTTATCCCCAAGTTTTACCCTTACAACAATGTCCCCTGATCGATTCCCTCGGTCAAGAGGTGGAACAAAAATTAGAAAATAATCGCTATTATCAAAGGGCTAGTCAAGGACTTACCCGTAACCTGAGACAATATCGCTACGGTGATTCTACCCGTTTAATTCACTGGAAAACTAGCGCTCGTTTGGGAGAATTTCAAATTCGGGAATTAGAAGTGTTAACGGGAGGACAGGAAGTGATTATCTGTCTCGATACCCTCTGTGATTGGCAAGAAGACAGTTTTGAACGGGCGATTATTGCCGCTGCTTCCCTCTATTTTTATGCCTATCGTCGGCAATTAAATGTGAAACTCTGGACGGGTGAAACGGGTTTAATTCAGGGGGAAAGGGTCATTTTAGAAACTTTAGCGGCTATAGAGGCAAAAGCTAGTCAAAAAAACGCCAATCTGCCTAATTTACCTCTAATTTGGTTGACAAGTAATTTCAATTCCATCGAACAACTCACCCCCGGCAGCCGTTGGTTATTTTTCCTCGCTGCCGATTCTAGGGAGAGTCCTTCACTCTTAATCCGACAGTTTAGCGGATTGGCGATCGAACCGGAAATTTCTCTACAACAACAATTGCAACAACCCCCTCGTTGAGAAAATTTCCGTTCACAGTCTAGATTAGACCTCCTGCATAATTAAAAGTTGAAAATAGGCATAAAATTGGATAAAATCCCTACATAGAGGATTTAATTAGGCCTATTGCCTAATTTTTTTTCTGGTATAGTAGCTGGTTTCGCTTTTTTCTTGATTTTTAGATGGAAGTCGAAAAAAGAATAAAATGTGATCTTAGGTCAGGAAATCATCTATACTTTTGCTATGTTTATTAGCAAAAGTATGAATTATAAAAACTTATCAGCTAAACAGTTCAAACGCCGTTTCGGTGTGTATCAAAAAACATCTAGAAAGATGGTAGAAGCAGTAAAAAGTGTTGAAGCAAACTCTAATTCACCGTTCGACTGAGCGTTCGACTGATCTCACGCCGAAGTCTCACGGCCGAAGCCATCTAAAAGGGTGACTAAACCTAAACTATATATAGAAGAACAAGTTTTAGTAACGTTAGAATATTGGCAAGAATATAGAACATATTTTCACATTGCTACAACCTGGAAACTATAAGGATCAACTATATGTCGGATTCTAAATAAGACGTAAAAAATGCTTTTACAATCGGGAAACTTCCGTTTAAAAGGAAAAAAAGCTTTACTCAATCAAGCAGAGATACCGGTCGTAACGGTAATGTATGTAACGGAAACTCCCATTGAACGCCCCAAAAGAAACAGAAAGATTTTTTTCATGTAAAAGAGGTTATCGTACTTTAAAATCCCAATTAGTAGCTGATGAAAATACAGAGGAAATTATCTGTGTCTTCCGGGTCAAAGGCAGCGGTCATGATTGGCTCCGGTTTGTGTTATGCAATGGACGGGGGTTATAAGGGATGGAACCCTTATATAGGGTTGGCTGAATAATGGTAAAAACCTTACAGGAAAGGGCTTTTAGCTTGATTGAGAGCTTCCCAAATGCACTTAAATCTGCTAGAATCGCTCAAAACCCTCGCATCACCCTTGCATCTTCTCTCATTAGTGCTAATGTACCGTAAAAGCGAGTTACCCTCAACCCCACCGGAAAACTTCGAGCTGCCCTTTGAGGGGAAATTATCCCAAGACAATCGTTGGGTAATGATGGCCAACCTCATTCCCTGGTCAGAATTTGAAGCGGAATACGCATCACTTTTTTCAGAAGAAATGGGCGCACCCGCCAAAACATTTAGGATAGCAATGTCCGCCTTAATTATTAAAGAAAAATTAGGAACAACCGATAGAGAAACGGTAGAACAAATCAAGGAAAATCCGTATTTACAATACTTCTTGGGTTTTTCAGCTTACAGCAATGAACCCCGGTTTGAAGCGTCAATGTTGGTTCACTTTCGAGAAAGAATCACTCTGGAACTAATTAATAAAGTGAATCGCTTTATGGTCAAAAATTCGAGAGAAATAAAGGGAGAAGAAAACACCGCAAAAAAGTTAGAAAGTGAAACCCAAAGTCAACCCGAAAATCGAGGCAAATTAATTTTAGATGCAAGTTGTGCGCCCGCAGATATTAGTTATCCTACGGATTTAAACCTGTTAAATCAAGGAAGAAAACAAACCGAAAAAATTATTGATATTCTCTGGGAAACTTTAAAAGGAAAACTTGTTCAAAAACCGAGAACCTATCGTCTTCTAGCCAAAAAAAGTTATTTAGAAGTAGCGAAAAAAAGAAAACCTACCGCCAAACAAAGACGATAGGTTCCCTGAAAAAACAACTGCAATATCTGAAAATAAATCTCGACCATATTGAACAACTTTTAGCAGAAGGAGCCTCTCTACAAAGCTTGAAAAAAAGAGACTATAAACTGTTGTTAGTAGTCACAGAAGTTTATCGCCAACAACTCTGGATGTACCAAAATAACAAACAGAGTATTGAAGACAGAGTTGTCAGCTTAACTCAACCCCACATCCGTCCGATAGTCAGAGGAAAAGCTGGCCCCCCAACCCTAGGGACTTGCGTGGGAATAATATCCCAGCCAGAAAATCGCTCTGTAGAAGAATCAGACCAGCCAGATGGCATATTATCAAAGCGCAAGTCCCTAAGAGGAAGGGGGCTCTCGAAGGCTCTCCCCCTACTTAGGGTGATCAGCAAACCTGATCGCTCGGAGGGCGCAGGTTCCTTGCGCCCCTACAGTAACGGATTTTGTCCACAATGTAGGGGCGAACTGCGTTCGCCCAAAAGGTACATTATCAAAGCGCAAGTCCCCTAGGGCTGTTTCATTCTCCCATCAGAATATCAAAAGTAAAAGCGATCACTGTCTTTGTAAAATGAGAAGTGACCGGCAACTTTTAAATATATGTTGAGCTTAATAGAAAAACTGAAACAAGTCAAGGACTTTCGGAAAGATAAAGGAAAAAGACACCCTTTATGGATAGTATTAGTAGTAATAATACTGGGAACAATGCTAGGATACT
>NZ_JADBSZ010000331.1:0-3624 GCF_020246425.1 Microcystis sp. M079S1 | reverse complement strand
GATCACCCTAAGTAGGGGGAGAGCCTTCGAGAGCCCCCTTCCTCTTAGGGACTTGCGCTTTGATAATATGCCATCTGGCTGGTCTGATTCTTCTACAGAGCGATTTCCTGGCTGGGATATTATTCCCACGCAAGTCCCTAATCTCAGGATAGACGGTTAAAATGCTTCTTAGCTTAGGCCCGCAAAAATTAAAACTTTTCTGGACTCATGGCAGCAGATTCGGTAACTGAATTACCTTTGATAAGTTTTTTATATCAAACAAGCTTTAATAGTTGAGCATATTTAAATTTACATTTCGCAATATTTATGATTTTTTCATAATTTATTGAAAATAATTCTCATTTGTTTACGAGGTGGCAATACTTCCAGCGATTATGGTATAATTTCGCAGTGTGAAATGATCGGTTTCTCTGTGCTTTTTAGGCTTTTTAGCTGTCTGTTGATCCTGAAAACCCTTGCTAAATCTACACGGGTCTATTCAGCAACAGCAATAACTGGGGATTATACAGCCTTTTTTAAGCCAACCCGTTGATCAATTAATTGTGTAGTTTTGTTGCAAATGGAAAGTTTTTTTGACAAAAAGAACAGAATATGCTGCTGGGTGATCTATATTGCTTTTATTTATTCTCCCCACTCCCCACACCCCACTCTCCTATTAGAGGAAACTTTACCCTTGCCCCTGCGTCTTGAGCCTCTAAGCAAACAAGTGTCACGCTTGCGATAGAATAGATCGGACTTAGCCTAAATGGGGTGAGCGAAAGAATGTGCGGAATTGTTGGCTATATCGGGACCCAAACAGCGATCGATATTCTCCTAGCTGGTTTGGAACGTTTAGAATATCGGGGTTATGATTCGGCAGGGATTGCCACAATTCTCGAAGGTGAATTACATCGAGTCCGCGCCCAGGGAAAACTCTACAATCTGCGGGAAAAATTAGAACAGGAAGTTAATCCCTCCCAAATTGGCATCGGTCACACCCGTTGGGCAACCCACGGCAAACCCGTAGAAAGTAATGCCCATCCCCACACCGATAATAGTCAACGGGTGGCAGTGGTACAGAATGGCATTGTCGAAAATTTTCAGGTATTAAGAACAGAATTAAAGGAGAAAGGCTGTATATTTGACTCGGAAACCGACACAGAAGTTATTCCCCATCTAATCGCCAGTTATCTACCCAAACCTACCGATGAAGAATACTTGGGGGTGAGTCCTTTCCTCAAGGCAGTTTTAAGGGCAATTGAACGTTTAGAGGGTGCTTTTGCCCTAGCGGTGATTAGTCCCGATTATCCCGATGAATTGATTGTCGTGCGGCAACACGCCCCTTTAATCATCGGTTTTGGTCAAGGGGAGTTTTTCTGTGCCTCCGATGTCAGTGCTTTGGTTCCCCATACCCGGGCGGTGCTGTCCTTGGATAATGGCGAAATCGCTCGGTTAACACCCTTGGGAGTGGAAATTTATAATTTTGAGGGGAAAAGAGTCCGTAAAAACCCCAGAGTCCTCGATTGGAGTCCGACGACCGTAGAAAAACAGGGTTATCGTCACTTCATGCTCAAGGAAATCTACGAACAACCCGGAGTGGTGCGCGACTGTTTAGGGACATATCTGCATCCCCATTGGAACGCACAAAATGGGGATAATGTCAACCCGATAAATATTAATTTTTCTGAGGAAATTTACGATAATTTAGAACATATTCAGATTTTAGCCTGTGGAACCAGTTGGCACGCTAGTTTAGTCGGTAAATACTTGATCGAGCAGTTGGCAGGTATTCCGACAAGGGTACAGTACGCCTCGGAATTTCGCTATGCACCCACGCCCCTGATGCCCAATACTTTAACTATCGGGGTGACGCAATCGGGGGAAACAGCCGACACTTTAGCGGCTTTGGAAACGGAAAAACAGCGTCGTTTAGGATTAGAAAAAAAATATCAGGCCCGGATTATCGGTATTACTAATCGCCCCGAAAGTACCCTAGCACAAATGGTCGATCAGATTATTAATACCCAAGCGGGGATCGAGATCGGGGTGGCGGCAACTAAGAGTTTTACCGCCCAGTTATTGGGTTTTTATCTCTTAGCTTTGGATTTATCCTATCGTCGTCAAACTTTGTCTTTAGAGAGAATCGAGCAAATTATTCATGAAATGCGATCGCTGCCAAGGTTGATCGAAACTGTCTTAGAAAAACAGGAAAAAGCGATCGAAGAATTGGCCCATGAATTTAATGACACCCAGGACTTTATTTTCTTGGGACGGGGGATTAATTTCCCCATTGCCTTAGAAGGTGCCTTAAAACTCAAAGAAATCAGTTATATTCATGCGGAAGGCTATCCAGCTGGAGAAATGAAACACGGACCGATTGCGCTTTTAGATGCAAAAGTTCCCGTAGTAGCGATTGCGATGCCGGGGGTAGTTTATGATAAGGTTCTCTCCAATGCACAGGAAGCAAAAGCAAGGGATGCGCGGTTATTGGGAGTAGTTGCCGACAGCGATACGGAAGCCCCCAAAGTCTTTAATGATTTGTTGTATGTGCCGGAAATTGAAGAATTATTATCGCCAATTTTAACAGTAATTCCCCTACAATTGCTCTCCTATCATATCGCTGCCCGTCGCGGCTTAGACGTGGATCAGCCGCGCAATTTAGCCAAAAGTGTCACGGTGGAATAGGGTTCGGTTGGGGGAGATTCAGCTAATCTAAGGATAGACGGTTAAAATGCGTCTTAGCTTACATGGGCATTTTAATTTTTTATTCTTGATAAACATCTTGTCGGTGTCCGATTCTAGTAACCTTTATTATTTTATCATTATCCTCTATTGTGTAAACAATGCGGTAATCACCAACACGAAGCCGATACATTTTATCTTCTCCTTTTAGTTTTACAACACCATGAGGGACGGGGATCTTGCTGTAATTTCTCAAGACTGTCACTCACCCGTTGCCTAATCGAAGAAGGTAATTTTTTAAATTCTTTAGCCGCAGAGGTTTTCAATCGAATTTGATAATTACTCATCGAATGTATTTTCTGTTTCTAATTCTTGTTTTAATTCATCCCAAGAAATTTCTGATTCATTTTCTCGACTACGAGAAACTAAAATATCAGAAAAGTCTTCCCAAAGCTCTCCCCATTCTTCTAAGTCAATGAGAACAGCTTTCTTTTCCCCTTTTTCATTAATCACAAAGTTAATTCCTTTCATAATTGTTCGATAACTCCTAAAATTTAATAAAATTTTTTTATAAAATGGGTAATTATATTTTACACCAAATCCGTTTTGAATAGCGTGATTAACTCCCACGGCTCCGCAGCTCCAGCACTCCCCGATCCGCCATCTTTACTTGCGGATGGTAGCGAATTAACAGATAATAGCATATCTTATTCTTTGTGTGATAACTTGAACTTATATAGGGTCTGCTGAAAAAGTTTATTGGTGGGGTTAGGAGTCGGTCGTCAGGAGTCGGTCGTCAGGAGTCGGGAGGGGAAGTCAGAATAACAGAATGACCTCGCACGTCTGGAAGCGGAACCCTTCGAGATCGAAGAGCGAAAGTGCAAGGGTTTTGAGTCCCTCGGATCGATTTCTCAACGTTTGTTTCTGGCACTTTTTTGGCTAAAAAAGTGCCAAAACCGTTTT
>NZ_JADBSZ010000330.1:0-25487 GCF_020246425.1 Microcystis sp. M079S1 | reverse complement strand
GATTTTGCGATAATATTTTTAAAAGATTTTATTCATAATGGAAATCCTTGCGTCTAAAAAATTTTTGCAGAGATTCCCATTATAAGAAAAGCATAGCGCAAGTCGCCGGCAAAGTCAAGTCCTTTCCCATTAATTATGGGTGCGAATTTCCCGGAATCAAAAAAGGGGGTTAGTGGTGAGTCAGACCAAATATAGGTTACACTTCAACTTTAATGGGAAACGCTGTCATTCCGTGTAGAGAATATGACTAGACAAACCGCTAATCTCGGACAAACAGGAATTGCCGTCAGTGCCTTGGGAATCGGGACTTGGGCATGGGGAGATAAACTCTTCTGGAACTATGGCAAGGAATACGGAGCTAGTCAGGTAGAGGAGGCCTTTAAAGCTGCAGTAGAGGCAGGAATCACCTTTTTTGACACAGCCGAAGTCTATGGACTGGGGGAATCGGAACGACTCTTAGGAAAATTTACCCAACAGACCGATATTCCCATCGATATTGCCAGCAAATTTGCCCCCGTACCGTGGCGATTGGGGGCGAATGCGGTTCATAATGCCATTACCGAGAGCTTAAACCGTCTACAAACCGATAAAATTGCCCTTTACCAAGTACATTGGCCCTTCACCTTCCTGATTAGCCAAGAAACCCTAATGAATGCCCTAGGGGAAGAAGTAAAACGCGGCCGCATTGGTTCCGTGGGTGTAAGTAATTATTCCGCCGAGCAAATGCGTCAAGCAAGCCAGATTTTGGCGAAAAAAGAGGTTCCCTTAGCGGTCAATCAGGTGCAGTATTCGCTTTTGTATCGCAAAATAGAAACTAAGGGAATTTTAGCCACGGCCAAGGAATTAGGTGTCACCATCCTCGCCTACAGCCCCCTCGCTCAAGGACTACTGACGGGTAAATATAGCCCAGAAAGCCAGAATTTGCCCGATGGAGCCAGAAAAGTTGACCCACGGTTCAAAAAAGAAGGTTTGGATAAAATAGCCCCAATTTTAAGGGTAATGCAAGAATTGGGCGTAAAATACCAAAAAACCCCCGCACAAGTCGCCCTCAATTGGTTAATCGCCCAAGGGGATGTGATTCCCATTCCGGGGGCAAAAACCGCGGCCCAAGCGAGGGAAAATGCCGGGGCCTTAGGATGGAGTTTAGAAGCGCAAGAGGTGACGCAATTAGAACAGATGAGCCGACCTTGGCTGTAAAAATCAAAAGTTTTGATTTTTGATCACCATTCTGGAAAAAGTCTCTAACTTTTTGGTGATCAAGATTAAAACAAGCTACAATCTTTAGATACTGCTGTACTACTTAAGAAAACTGGGGAGAAAATTAATGGCGACAATGACAAATAATTCCGATCGAGATAAAGCCTTAGGCTTAGTCTTAACTCAAATCGAGCGCAACTTTGGCAAAGGTTCGATTATGCGTTTGGGAGACGCAACCCGGATGCGGGTGGAAACCGTGCCTAGTGGTGCTTTAACCCTAGATATGGCGTTGGGTGGCGGTTTACCGAAGGGCCGCATCGTCGAAATTTACGGGCCGGAAAGTTCTGGAAAAACCACCTTAGCCCTCCATGCGATCGCAGAAGTGCAAAAAGCTGGGGGAGTGGCGGCCTTTGTCGATGCGGAACACGCTTTAGATCCCACCTATTCGGAAGATTTAGGGGTAGATATCAATAATTTACTGGTGGCACAACCGGATACGGGGGAGGCTGCCTTAGAAATAGTTGACCAGTTAGTGCGTTCTTCGGCCGTGGATATCGTTGTCATCGACTCGGTGGCCGCTTTAGTGCCGCGGGCGGAAATTGAAGGGGAAATGGGGGATAATCAGGTGGGTTTGCAGGCCCGTTTGATGAGTAAAGCCCTGCGAAAAATTGCTGGTAATATTGGTAAATCCGGTTGTGTGGTGATTTTCCTCAACCAACTGCGGCAAAAAATCGGTGTCACCTACGGTAATCCTGAAGTGACCACTGGAGGAACGGCCTTAAAATTTTATGCCTCGGTGCGTTTGGATATCCGTCGCATTCAAACTTTGAAAAAAGGCACGGAAGGGGAATACGGAATTCGGGCTAAAGTTAAGGTGGCTAAAAATAAAGTCGCGCCTCCTTTCCGGATTGCTGAATTTGATATTATCTTCGGTAAAGGCATTTCCCAAGTGGGTTGTATGCTCGATATCGCCGAACAAACTAACGTGGTTACTCGTAAAGGGGCATGGTATAGCTATAATGGCGAAAATATTGCCCAGGGTCGCGATAATGCCGTTAAATATCTCGAAGAAAGGCCAGAAGTAGCGGCAGAAATTGAGAAGTTATTGCGGGATAAATTAGACATGGGTTCGGTTCCTTTCCCCACGGAACCAGCCGATGAGGATGAGGAGGACGATCTGGAACCAGAAATCTAAAAGAAGAGGGTTTTAGGTCTTGGTTATCCCCCTATTTTGGGGGATTTTTTAGCTTCAGAATCGATAGATTTAGCGGCTTCTAACCATGATTGTAAACCTTTTTTAGTCGGTGTTCCTTTAGTGGTAAAAGTCCATAGATCTCGTTTATGTTGGGGGCCGTAGCTGATATGAATCGGGCGATTAATTCCGTAAAAATAGAGAGAGTCAAAGGGTAATTTTTGGGTTAAAATCCAATCTATCAGGCGATCGCTAGTTAAATCGATAATCCGAAAATCACAGGCTGCCCCCAATCGCTGACAATAATATTGACCTTTTTGATTAATTTCGTGGGCGCAATGTTGATCACGACTGGGATCGATTCTACCGTTTTTTAAGCCAGTGATTGGGTCTTTTTTTTGGAGAAATTTTCTCAGATCATTGGAACAAAATCCATAGGTTAATTGGAATCTTTCTCGACCAAAATTATCAATAATTGGATCGATAATAAAGTGAGCGAGATTTTGCCAAGCGGTTATCGTTGCGGGATTTTTTGGGTAGGGATCGATTTGTGCTGCATACTTTTGATAGGTTTGGGAACAGGTAGATAATTCTTCTAGGGTTAAATATTTACCAATTAACATAATCAGTTATCAGTTTTTAGCTAGATCCTATCACCCGATTTAGCTATTTTACCAAAGCTGCTTTTTTGCGACCATAATAAACAGCGATAAAAGCGCTGACATACATCCATAAACTATAGACCATTGCGGGAATGGCTAGATCGGGATTCTTTAATAAACCGGCAGTGATGCCAATAGCTAAAGTGCCGCTTTGAATACCCACTTCAATTGCAATACAAATTCTTTGGGGAATAGTTAATTGAAATAAAAGACCACTGAAAAAGCCAATTAGGGAAGCAATCGTATTTAAAATGATCACTGCGATGCCAGTTTGAGCGATAAATAAAGGTAAACGTTGCCATTCTCTCAGGATTAATAAGAAGATAATAACCGCTAGAAAAATCACGGCTAAACGATTAGTTATCGGTTCCAGACTTTTGGCCAGTAAAGGGAAGTAATGGCGGATAGTCATACCCATAACCAGGGGTAAAACTATAATCAAAAATATCTGCCCCATAGTGGAACCAATGGGTAGGGAGATAGCGGCACTTTCACCCATAAAATGCTGGAGAGTTAAACTAGCTAAAAAAGGTATTGTGAAAATAGTGATGATACTGCTAAAAGCGGTTAAAGTAACAGAAAGAGCCACATCTCCCTTAGCTAAATAGGTTAAAACATTGGAGGAAGGGCCGCTGGGGCAAATGGCGACAATCATTAAACCGACGGCAATTTCTGGCCGGAGAGGCAAAAGAGAAACAATAATAAAGCCGACGATCGGTAGAATAATAATTTGATTGACTAAACCGATCAGGACTGCTTTGGGATAACGGGTGATACGCTGAAAATCGGCGAGAATTAATCCCAATCCCATGCCTAACATTAAAACGCCTAGGCCAACGGGTAAGAGGATATTAGTAAAAAAGTCGGCTTGCATGGGATAAAAGCGGAGAAGACGAGCTTATTTTCCCATAAATTGACTGGTTTATTCGTGTCCCTAGTTACCGATTTTGCTGACTAAAAAACCCCCGGTGTGCAGGGGAGATTAAATTGTAGGAGAAATCCAAACCTTGGCGATTTTAGTCCAGTTTCCCTTCCCGCTCCGGGATGATATCCCCGTCCTACTTCAGTTGCTTGGTGGCAACCATGGGATCACAGCTAGGGAACTGACGATGCGACTGCCACTTTCGACATCACCAATGCCTAGGGAATGTTGCCGCAGGACTCCCATCAAAAATAACGAGGGCAAATTTTCCTTCTAAATCCCGCAGTCCTTGAATTCCTTTCTGTTGATAAATTGCTAGGGCGATCGAGGTGGTAGATTTTTGGTGAACGATAGGTGAGTTTTTGCGGTGCTTTCCCTTCTAGATCGAGGGACAGTTTTTTGTCATCTAAGTTGTGTGTAAACATAGCAACCCTCCAGATCTCTACAGTTCTATTGTACCTTTATCCCTGGTTCGAGTGCCGGGGACTGTAATAATGTGTATTGTTCGTCAGAGAAGACTCAACCGTTGTTTGTTTTAAAGGTAGTCGCAAGTGTAAGCAGATTAATTTTCCTTAGCTTGTTGACCGATTCCCTCAGCACGATTACCGGTTTACTCTTTGCCTCTTTGTGCGATCGAGTTCGAGGATTTCTCTAGGGTAAAGTAATTGATAAAGTAGCTAATTTCCTCCATATCACTCTCTTTGATAATCCCGATGGATTGCCCTTAATTAAGTTAAGAGAAAAAGGGTTAAATTCTCTAGAATAATTATCCTGAGAATTGGTCATTTTTGAGGAACCGACAGCCTCCCCTGCTGCTAATGCAGAATAGGAAATCTATCAATAGTAATTAGTCATCGATTAGCTCTTTGTCAAGGGGAACTGATGAGCAAACGAGGACAATATCACCTTATGTTTACCCGTCAAGCTAATAGTTATCAATAACCTGAGTTCCCGATTTTGCCGAGTAAAAAACCCCCAGTGTTCAACCGAGGTTAAATTGTAGGAGAAATCCAATCATGAGGATTAAACCTCTTGCATAATTAATTTTTGATGGTTCAAAAACGGCAAAAATAAGGATTAAATTGCATAAAATTGGTAAATAGACCATTTAATTGATTATTATTCATTCTTAATTCTCCTGACTACTGACTACTGACTACTGACTCCTAACCCTAACAACAATTTTTGATTTTTACAAGAGGTCTATTTTAGTCCAGTTTCCCTCTCTCGCTCCGGAGTGAGAGAATAGTCATACTTAGTTTTTTTGTCCCGATCGAGAGTATTTTCTGAGATAGATCATTGCCGATCTGGGGATAAAAAACCGTAATTTTGCCCGATATAACCTTTTATTTGCCCCTATGACTGTCAAAATCGCTCTTAACCCCAATCAGATTCAAAATCTGGATCTATCATCTTTAGAGACTATTATTCAAGATTATCGGTCCCGATCAGCGATCGCCGAATTGGAACAAGCTCTACAATTAGAGATAGATTATCCTCGCGCGGAGGGTGATATGCGGGAATTATCGGAGATAGCGGAAGTTAGGCTGTGGTTTCTGCGTTTAGATGCGGTTTATCCCTGGTTAATCTTTATTCTTGACCCAAAACAGGGAGAAATCGCCCGTTATGCTGCTATGTTGGTCCCCCATCAATTCCATCGCGGGGAAGGAATTCAATATAACCCCGAAGCTTTAGAGATTTTTGTGATGCAAAAACTCTTTATTTTGTCTGATTGGCTGAAAAGTCAGCAAATTCCTGCTTTATCTCGCTTAAAATTTTTCGCTCAACAGTTTGGTTACGATATCGACGAGGAATTTCTCTCTAGTCTCTAAAAGCCTCCTGCGCTGACTAGATAAGGTATTTTTAATATATGGCAAGCTACTGTCTCGCCCAATTTAGCGCCACCAATACCCCTATCAGAGAATCATGGATACAAAATCCTTTAAACGCACCCTACAGCAATCGGATAACTATAACCGCAAGGGATTCGGTCATAAAGAGGAAGTAATGGATGCGATGACCAATGAGTATCAAAGCGACCTGATCCAAGAAATTCGTGAAAATAATTATCGTTTACAACGGGGGGACGTGACGATCTATCTCGCTCAAGCTTTTGGTTTTTGTTGGGGGGTAGAACGCGCTGTCGCCATGGCCTACGAAACTCGTCAACATTTTCCCCTGGAACGTATCTGGATTACTAACGAAATTATTCACAATCCCTCGGTTAATCAGCGTCTGCGCTCCATGGCCGTGGGTTTTATTCCGGTCGAAAATGGCCAAAAAGACTTTACTGTAGTGGAATCGGGGGATGTGGTGATTTTACCTGCTTTTGGGGCCAGTGTCTCGGAAATGCAAATACTTAACGATAAGGGTTGCATGATTGTGGATACTACTTGTCCCTGGGTTTCTAAGGTGTGGAATTCCGTGGAAAAGCACAAAAAAAGCGACCACACTTCGATTATTCACGGCAAATATAATCACGAAGAAACGATCGCCACTAGCTCTTTTGCTGGCACTTATCTAATCGTTTTAAATTTGGATCAAGCTAATTATGTCGCTAATTATATTCTCCACGGTGGCGATAAAAATGAGTTCTTAGAGAAGTTTAAAAATGCCCATTCCCAGGGTTTCGATCCCGATCGCGATCTAGATTATATCGGTATTGCCAATCAAACCACGATGCTGAAAAGTGAAACGGAGGAAATTGGCAAACTCTTCGAGCATACTATGTTGAGAAAGTACGGACCGATCGATTTTAAAGATCATTTCATGAGTTTTAATACCATCTGTGATGCCACTCAAGAGCGTCAAGATGCCATGTTTGAACTGGTGAAAGAACCGCTTTCTTTAATGGTGGTAATTGGCGGTTATAATTCCTCTAATACCACTCACCTACAGGAAATAGCGATCGAGCGTGCCATTCCCTCCTATCATATCGATAGTGCCGAGTGCATTCTCCCCGGCAATCGCATCGAACATAAACCTTTAGGGGACGATTTAATTATCACTGATAACTGGTTAAATGAGGGAAAAATTGTCGTCGGAGTGACTTCTGGCGCTTCCACTCCTGATAAGGTGGTAGAAGAGGTGATCGAGAAAATTTTTGCGTTCAAATCTTCTTTAGTCTCTCCGTAATTAGCCTAGGTGTGTTAGCCTTTAGCAATAGCTGCATCTCATAGCACAAATAGGAGATGCAGCCGATATTTTTCTCAGTGGGATTGCTCAGAAACTAACTACCGCAATCTTGACATTGACGTTAGAACCGTTGGATTCTTCTCGTTGAGTGTATCTCATATTTGCAGAAATACCGACAATCAGCAATTATCAGCTTCTGAAGGCAAGAGGCAAAAGACAGAATCTGACAATTCTCCTACCTAAAAAGAAGGTTAGAAACTAGGCACATCAAAGCTTTTAGCTTAACCAATTAGGTCTTAGATTCGGTCGAGTGACTTTTAAATTATTACAGATATATCAGCAGCTGCGTGTAAGCATCCCACCGAAAAACTAATGCGCGAGGGGTTTGGGGACGGCGCTTGCGTCCCCAACGGGGGGTTTGGGGGGTAGAACCCCCCAAAAGCTTGGATTGAGTGATAAAATCGAAAGTAACGCCCGACTTTAGCCGAGAGTTTCCCCTTAAAAATCCCAACTTAGTAGATTTACAAAAATGAGATGCAGCCTTCTCGTTTCTGTCTGGAAGGAAGAGCCAATATTTTCCTAAAAACGGCGGGTTTTATCGATTCCGTAGATAATTCCCGTCACCACGGAAGAGAGAATTAATAACAAAATTAATCCTCCGGGTAAAAAAGATAATATTCCCATGCCGCGCAATATATAAACTAACACGGTCACTAATAGGAAACCGAAAAAAAGAGACTTTAAATAACTAGAGCGCATTTACTTAGATTAACACTTACTCTTGACTTAAGTTTAACTTTTCGGCAATCATTGCCAGGATTTTTTCTTCCCTTTTTCCGTTACTGATAGATTCCAGTAACCGGCAATTGAGGATAATTTTTTCCCCGTTGGATAAGGTTAAAATAATCCGTCGGTAATTAGAACCCAAAAAGCCTTTGTACTCTTCTACTTTTGCCTCAACAATTCTCTCTAGAAGATAATCACTTTCACTTCTAAAAGTTAAATGTTGTCGCCTACGGGTTAGGGTAGCGGTACCCTGATTAAAGACATAACTCTCCCAATAGCTGACATCATAAAGTAATAACAGACCTGACAATAAGCATAACATACCCCAGAGATAATAGGGATAATTATGGTGGTGTTCTAGCAGTGCTGACAAGGTATCTAGGGGACTTTTGGCAATAATTTCCTGAGCTTGATATCTATTCACAAAACTCTCAAATCGAGTTTTAAAATCACTAGCTGACTGCACATCCCGAAAATTTTCGATGTAGAGATAGTTATTTCTCCCGACCAATAAAACCGTGTTATTAACAGTTTTTTTCTGCTCAACACTGATAAAAACTTCTTGATAGACAGCCGTAGCTTTAATGTGAGTTAAAGAAAAATTTTCCCGACTAGAAACAGGAAAATTATACTCTTGGACATATTGACAATCTATTCTTTTTGTGCCTAACCTCATGCAGTTGAGATAAGCGCGCTGGAAAGAAACCACATAGGCTAAAAACAGCAAAGGAAACCCAGCCAGAAAAAACCCCAGAAAAGGACGATATTTAGGAGCCTTATTCTCTAATAAGAGTGTAGTCAGCGTTTTTTGCTTAACTCGCATGGGAAACCCTACAGGTACTTTGTTCTAATTGTACTACAGCTTTTTTCAGCATCCTTCTCAGGATCGATTTATTTAATCTGCTGACGGGGAAAATTGTAATGATTATTCACGAAAATCTGACATCGGTCTCTAGACTGCCTCTATCTTGACCTTTTTTGTTCTGGTTTGCCACGGTAAAACCCTGTTTATCGAGTTTTTGTAAAGCTTTGGTGGTTTTTTGTTTATTGTTTGTATTTAAAGTAAATGTATAAACAAAGCTGTTTTTATAAGTTTTTATGACTTTAAAAAACTTTATAAGCTCTAAAAGATTATTTATATAATTTTTAAGCGTTCAATCTCACTCTAGCTATAGCAGATAAAAATTGAGCCTCTTTCCAAGGGGTGGGGAGATGGTCAATAATTGGGATCAAAGCACTGATAAACAAACTCACCATTCAAGCGCACATTTAGGAGAACTTCCATGCCTTTAACACTCGCAGTCTACGGAAAAGGTGGCATCGGTAAATCGACAACAAGCTGTAATATTTCGGCCGCTTTAGCCAAAAGAGGCAAAAAAGTCCTACAAATAGGCTGTGACCCCAAGCATGATAGCACCTTCACCCTGACAGGCTTTCTGATTCCCACAATCATCGATACCCTGCAAGAAAAAGATTTTCACTACGAAGACATCTGGCCCGAAGACGTTATCTATGACGGTTACGGTGGTGTCAAATGCGTGGAAGCGGGGGGGCCTCCGGCCGGTGCCGGTTGTGGCGGTTACGTCGTCGGGGAAACGGTGAAATTATTAAAAGAATTGAACGCTTTTGATGAATTTGACGTGATTTTGTTCGATGTTTTGGGGGATGTGGTCTGTGGAGGATTTGCCGCACCCTTAAATTACGCCGATTACTGCATAATTGTCACAGATAACGGCTTTGATGCTCTTTTTGCCGCCAATCGCATCGCTGCTTCCGTCCGCGAAAAAGCGCGCACTCATCCCCTGCGACTAGCCGGATTAATTGGTAATCGCACCTCAAAACGCGATTTAATTAATAAATATGTAGATCATGTTCCCATGCCAGTGTTAGAAGTTTTACCCTTAATTGAAGATATTCGCGTCTCCAGAGTTAAAGGTCAAACTCTCTTTGAAATGGCCGACAAAGATCCGATGTTAAGTTACGTTTGTGACTATTATCTCAACATTGCCGATCAGATTTTAGCCAAACCAGAAGGAGTTATTCCCAAAGAATCTGCCGACCGGGAATTATTCACTTTATTATCGGATTTCTATCTTAATGCCGATAAACCGAAAGTTAACGCCGAGGAAGAATTAGACCTGATGATGGTTTAGATTATTTTGTCGGGTGGGTTAGGGACAGCGTAACCCACCAATAACCACCAATAATCACCAATAAACTCTTTTTCTGGGTGGGTTACGGCGAATAATTAACTTATTAGTTAATAGCCTAAATTATCGTCGCCTAACCCACCCTACCCACGGGCCCACCACCCAACTCGATGCAGCTTTAGAACTTAAGTTATCAGTATGTATGTATTTCTTTTGTCAGCTTAATTCCGATGGGGACAAACTGGTAGAAGTCTGAGGATTGAATTTTGATCCGTCGGAAGAAGAAACTAGAAACTTTTAATCCATCAGAAGATAGTGAACTACAAAAGATTAGAGAATAGATAAAACGAGAAAACCAAAATAAACCAAGTTAAAGGAGAACCAAACAACATGACCGCCACCCAAGAACCGAGCGCTTTACAATTTGATTGTGAAACTGGCAACTATCACACCTTTTGTCCGATTAGCTGTGTTGCTTGGTTATACCAAAAAATCGAAGATAGTTTCTTCCTTGTTATCGGCACAAAAACCTGTGGTTACTTCCTGCAAAATGCTATGGGGGTGATGATTTTCGCCGAACCGCGTTATGCTATGGCTGAATTAGAAGAAGGGGATATTTCCGCTCAACTAAAAGACTACGAAGAACTAAAACGCCTCTGCTTACAAATTAAACGAGATAGAAACCCTAGCGTTATCGTTTTTATCGGTACTTGTACCACCGAAATTATCAAAATGGACTTAGAAGGATTAGCACCGAAACTAGAGTCAGAAATCGGTATTCCTATCGTGACAGCGCGCGCTAATGGTTTAGATTATGCCTTTACCCAAGGGGAAGATACCGTCCTCGCTTCCATGGTGCATAAATGTCCCGAAAAAGTTAAGCACGAAGATGAAAAAGAAGAACGGAATGCCATCCAGAAACTCTTAACTTTTGGACGGAAAAAAGAAGAAATTAAACAGGAAGAATCGGAATATAAAGACCATCCTCCTTTAGTTTTATTTGGTTCTGTTCCCGACCCAATTGTGACCAATTTAACCCTAGAATTAAAAAAACAAGGAGTTAAAATTGATGGTTGGTTGCCGGCCAAACGGTTTACTGAATTACCAGTAATTGAAGAAGGTTATTATGTCGCTGGTGTCAATCCTTTTCTATCACGAACTGCCACCACTTTAATGCGTCGTCGTAAGTGTAAATTAATTGGCGCACCCTTTCCCATCGGTCCAGATGGAACCCGCGCTTGGATAGAAAAAATCTGTTCGGTTTTGGGAGTACAACCGCAGGGATTAGAAGAAAGAGAGGCAAAAATTTGGGAAAGTTTAGAGGATTATCTGCAACTTGTGCGCGGTAAATCGGTCTTCTTTATGGGGGATAATTTACTAGAAATTTCTCTGGCACGTTTCCTAATTCGTTGCGGGATGACTTGTGATGAAATCGGTATTCCTTACATGGATAAACGCTACCAAGCGGCCGAATTAGCATTACTAGAAAAAACCTGTAATGATATGGGTGTTCCCATCCCGAAAATTATCGAAAAACCTGATAACTACAATCAGATTCAGCGCATTTACGAGTTAAAACCCGATTTAGTGATTACAGGAATGGCCCATGCAAATCCCTTAGAAGCGCGGGGAATTAACACTAAATGGTCGGTAGAATTTACTTTTGCTCAAATTCATGGTTTTACCAATGCGCGAGATATTTTAGAATTAGCTACTCGTCCCCTGCGTCGCAACAATAACCTCAAGGAATTGGGTTGGGACAAGTTAGTTAAAGAGTCAGCAAAAGTGTAAATTTGTTTTCAAAAGGCTACAATCATCAGGTAAGGAAAATCAATTCCTTACCTTTTTTCTGTATTTAGTTCACGTCAATGTCCAATAACTTATCTCACCAAAAACCCTATCATCTCAACTTTAGCAGTGAGGATTTAGGCACGGCAAAACCGACTATCACCCTATTATCGGGGGAACCAGAACGCTCGCGCTATATTGCTGAAACTTATTTACAAAATGCACGTTTACTATCGGATTATCGCGGATTAAATAGTTATCTTGGCTATCTAGATAATTCTACCCCAATTCTTCTGGCTACCAGTGGCATGGGTGCGCCATCTTTGAGTATTGTGGTTAATGAATTAATACAGGTGGGAATTAAAACTATTATTCGTATTGGTACTTGTGGCGCAATTCAAAATAGAATAAAAATTGGTGATATTATTATCTCGCAAGCGGCTTTATGTAGGCAAGGTGCAGCTAATGATATTGCTCCTCCGGAATATCCCGCAGTGGCGGATCCTTTTTTGACAGTTGCTCTAGTCAAATCGGCTCAATTTTTGGGAGTAAATTATCATGTAGGTATTACCGCTTCTGTGGATAGTTTTTATGAAGGACAGGAAAGAATCCTGTCTTCTGCTAACCCTTATCTTCAGCGCCATTTAGAGGGAATTACGGAAGAATATCGACGTTTAAATATTCTCAATTATGAAATGGAAGCGGGAACTTTATTTAAAATGGCGGGGGTTTATGGATTTACTGCCGCTTGTATTTGTGCTGTGATTGCCGAAAGAAGCAAAGAGGAAGGGATTAGCTTAGAAAGCAAACAACAGGCTATCGAAAAAGCGATTCAGGTGGCAATATTGACCGTTAGCAACCTCTCCCCATCCTCGATTAATTAACTTTCAGAAATCATCTTCATTAAGACTTCCTCTTTTTCCTGACTTTGGGGATAACAGGAGATAAGTTTAGCGCGTAATTCCTGAATTGATTTAATCACATTATCGGCTAATTCTTGGTCGCCATTGCGCCAGCCAAGGGGTGCTAGATGGGTGCGATTGGCTAAGGGAACTACTGGTTTTAAGAGTTGTTGACTTAGTTCTTTAATGAACCAAGCTACTGTATCTTTAGCCTGTAGATCCTTAGCAAAGGCGATAATTTCCAAGAGTCGAAATAGCTTACTATTGCTAATTAAACAACGGGTTTCCTGCACGTTTGGCTGTACGTCTAAACCCAAACTTTGCACTAATTTAGCTAGGGCAGCTATGGGAATTGCGCTATCTATGCCAGCAATTACAGGAGCCAGTAAAAGCGAGGGTTGATTTTTCAGAGATACGGCATGAATATCGGTATTATTCAGCGATTTTTGGATATCTTCGGCTTGATTTTTGCCGACACAACCACTCAAAACCTGTTCTAGTTCTGTGTTTTCCACATCACTTAAAACCTCTAAAAGGGAGATATATTTACACCCTAAACTATGGCCCATCCAAAAATAATTAGGATTACCAGCAGTGGGATCTTCTAAATACAACTCAAGGTTATCTTCATAGCCCAAAAACTTAGCTTCTTCATAAATAGCCTTTCTCAATCCAATCAAATCTTTGACCATTTCTAGGGAAACATTCCAATGACGAAAAGTAAAACGATAGGGAATAGCAATAAGGGTATAGCCTCGTTTAAAGACTTGTTTGAGCAGATAACGATAGAACAGATTGGGAAAAGTGCCGAAGAAAGCACCACCGATAAAATAGACAACCCCAATCGGTTTAGGATTGATAGCAACCCAGTGAAATTGCAGGGGAATAAACTTAAATTCTGCTGTCATTGTTTTTCGGTATGTAATTGTTAATTTGGCGATTAGGGAAACAATCTTATAATGATTAAAAATCTCGGCGGCCAAAATAATCGATCGCCTTGTCTAAGTATGGTATATTAGTTTGCTCAAAAAAGTGTATTTTGTTGCGAATATGTAATAATTTTTGACAAAAGTAAATTCTCACCCCAAAAAATTCGCTTATTCTTAGTCTTCTAAGCTAATCTTGACTGGATTAACTTGCCATCGGTAAAGTCAAAACCTTTAGCGACGAGACGATTATAAGGTGAGATAATGGGAAAAAATTGGTTTTAGCTTTAAGGATGGTATTATGTCAGACGCAACGCAGTTAACACCGGAAAAAATTGCTCAGTACCGTATTGAATTTGCGGACAATGAGAACGCTTTAATTGCACTTGATGTTATTGAGGAATGGGAGGGAGATTTAGCAGATGCTGCTGAGTCTATTGCCACTCGTAACGGGATTGAAGGGGTAGAAGATAATGCTGATTTTCGTTGGTTTGTTATTGTTCTTAATAAATGTCGGGATTCTATTTGTCAACCGAAGTTGCGAGAAAAATATTTACCCGCACTTATCCCTACTTTAACAGGTATTATTGTAGGATATTTGATGTGTCCTCCGCAAGTCGCGGGAATTTTATCTGCTATAGTTGCTGTTTATATTCAGGATCAAGGACTGGATAAATTTTGTCAAAATTATCCTGATTCTTAAATCAAAGTGATCCCCCCCAACCCCCCTTAAAAAGGGGGGAGAATACCTCAACTTAATTGTATTCTCAAGGAACAATAGATTAAATCCCTGTAGCGATAAATGCTGTCCAATAATAGGGATTGGCAAAGGGATAGGGTTCACGTTTAACCGCAGCTTCTAATAAGTCTTGGAATTTTCTTCTATCCCGTTTACTCTCAAAGACTCGATCGAGTAATTGCTGGAATTTTTGACTATTTTTAATTCTGGCTAATTTTTTACTGTTCAATGTTCTTAACCAAGTTTGAGTATGATTTAAAACAATAGCGATACTTCCTTCATCTCGGATAGAAATCCGTTTAAGATCGTGATAAAATTTAGTCATAAATAACGTAGTTGCTAGGGGATCTACTGTCCAAAGGGTACTAACTACACTAGAACTACCTGCAAATAGAAAACCACTGGGTAAACCCACATATTCATCACTAATACTATCAGCTTTACTTTCGATTATACCACTTTCACAGGCAGAAAAAGTGACTAAACGACATTCTCTTAAGTCAAATTTTTCAAATACTTCTGCTAGGGTTAGGTTAGCTAATTCTCCTAAGTTACTATCTGGATCTGCTAACATTAAAGCGGAATCTCTAGGGGATTCATTATTAAATTTACCATGACAGGAAAAATGAATACAATGAGATTCTTGTAACTCTTGACGACGATTTTCTAGGGTTTGTTCTGATGCTTCTAATTCCCCAATAATAATAGTTTTTTCAGTGGCGAATCCTTGACTAATTCTCTCGATTTCTAGATTTGCTCCTAAGAGAGGTTTTAGGTCTTTTCTGGTGGGATTTTTAATAGCAAAAAGACGAGTAAAGTTTTCTCGCTGTGATAATTTTACCAGTTTTAAAAGTTGGCAACTGGGAACATATCCTACCCCTTTAGAAAAGCATTGATAGAGAAATTGTCCATCTTTTAGGGGTAAACAATGAAGGGGAATAATATGTAAAAACCAATGAGGAATTAGGATGAGACGAGAGCAGGATTTAGGGATCAGTTCTAAAAGTTCATCAATGTGGAGAATTTCTGATAGTTGATTTAAACGAAAATTAAGATTATTAATCCACTCGGTTTTATTATTTTCATAAGCGTCACGATAATTTTTAATAAAATTAATCAATTTTTCTCGATCTTCTGCTGAAGATTGCCAAACTTTAACCCCTTTCACCTCACTATTCCCCCCTTTTGAAGGGGGGTTAGGGGGGATCAAACCCTCATTAGTAACAATAAACGCCATAATACTATCCCCTGCAATATACCATTCTAAGATGGCAGTATCTTGATCAATTAAGGATTGAATCTCACTTAGAGGAATACTTTCAACCTTTTGAGTTAAGCTAAAAGTGGGGTCTATGGGAGTTATTTCACGGTCAATGAGTTGATTTAATTCTTGTTTTAATTGATTGAGGTGAGTATAGTCATTTAAGATGGGTTGTTTTTGTTCATCTAGGGTTAAAATTCCTCCCCGATTGCGGGTTTGTTCTTGGATGGCTAACCGTTGTTCTTCCCCAATAATGGCACGACGGAGGCGATCTAATTCGGTAATAATAGTTTGGGGGATATTACCTTTAGGATAGATATCTCGGTCGGTTAGCAGTTGAACTAGATAGCGAGTTTTGCTGCGTTCAACGTATTCTAAGGCGCGATCTGGTTGATTGAGGTTGAGATAGGATTGAACAATGCCATGATAAACATCCATTGCATCGGAGATGATTTCTTGTTGTCGTTGGGGGTTTAAGGCTTCGAGTCGGGTATTTTCTACTGCTTCGATGGCTAAGTTGTAGCCTTTGATGGCGGTTTCCCAGTCTTCGATAAAGTTAGCAGTATGTCCTAAGTTTCGTCCTCTTCCTAAACAGTCTATGGGAAAAGCAGTCGGAGTATATACTTCTAATGACAGGTTATAAGCTGCTATAGCTAACTCTAGATTATTTGCCCTTTCCCCTCTGATGCGATATAGATAAGCATTCCCCAGATTATTTTGTGTTCTTGCCCAATCTTCAGGAAAAGCATCACGGGTATAGACTTCTAAGGACAGGTTATAAGATTTAATCGCTAACTCTAGATTATCAGCCCTTTCCCCTCTGATGCGAGTTTGATAATGATAAGCTAACCCCAGATTATTTTGTGTACCTGCCCAATCTTCAGGAAAAGCTTCACGGGTACATACTTCTAAAGACAGGTTATAAGCCGCGATCGCTAACTCTAGATTATCAGCCCTTTCCCCTCTGATGCGTTCACTATAAGCAGCCCCCAGATTATTTTGAGTCCTTGCCCATTCATGAGGAAAAGCTTCACGGGTATAGACTTCTAAAGACAGGTTATAAGCCGCAATAGCTAACTCTAGATTATCAGCCCTTTCCCCTCTGATGCGTTGACCATAAGCACCCCCCAGATTATTTTGTGTCGTTGCCCATTCATAAGGAAACGCTTCACGGGTATAGACTTCTAAAGACAGGTTATAAGCGGCAATAGCTAACTCTAGATTATCAGCCCTTTCCCCTCTGATGCGATAACTATAAGCAGACCCCAGACTATTTTGTATCATTGCCCATTCATAAGGAAAAGCTTCACGGGTACATACTTCTAAAGACAGGTTATAAGCCGCAATAGCTAACTCTAGATTATCTGCCCTTTCCCCTCTGATACGAGTCTGATAAGTATTCCCCAGATTATTTTGTATCATTGCCCATTCATGAGGAAACGCTTCACGGGTTTTTACTTCTAAAGACAGGTTAAAAGCCGCAATAGCTAACTCTAGATTATCTGCCCTTTCCCCTCTGATGCGTTGACAATAAGCTATCCCCAGATTATTTTGTGTATTTGCCCAATCTTTAGGAAAGCTATCACGGGTTCTTACTTCTAAAGACTGGTTATAAGCTGCAATAGCTAACTCTAGATTATCAGCCCTTCCCCCTCTGATGCGTTGACTATAAGCACCCCCCAGATTATTTTGTGTGTTTGCCCATTGTTCAGGAAACGCTTCACGGGTATAGACTTCTAAAGACAGGTTATAAGCCACAATAGCTAACTCTAGATTATCTGCTTTTCCCCCTCTGATGCGTTGACTATAAGCATTCCCCAGATTTATTTGTGTCGTTGCCCATTCATAAGGAAAAGCTTGACGGGTATATACTTCTAAGACGTTCTGATATCCTGTAATAGCAATTTCCAGATTATTAGCCCGACTTCCCAAGGGAAACTGTGAAATATGAATACATAAATATTCAATCACCTCGGCAATAGCTGCCACATATTCTGGTTTCCCTTGAGAAAACTCATTTCTAGCGTATTGTTGCAACAGTTGGGCAAAAGTATCATCTAACAGATGTTGACGGCGTTGTAGGATAGGATAAACCACCGTAGGATCGCTATAACTCTCTATTTCTGCTTGTAACACTTCTACTAAAAACCCCTTATATTCCTCTATATTGACCGCCTGAGAGTTGAGATATGTCCCCAACTGTTGCGCCTTATGCCGTAACCAAGCCGCAGGATTATTATTTCCTTGTTGTTCTAACCATGTTGCATAGATTTCCATCACCTGCAAAAATTCGGGATCAATCAATTCCTGATTTGCTTGCAGAGTATTATTGAGTTCCTCACCATTAGAACAAGTGAGCAACTGTTCAATTAAATTAACATAAGCTTGGGCGCGTTGTTCATTCATTGTCTGTACTGTGATTAGAATGATTGAATGAGGGACTATGATGTTTTTTAGCGGATGACTCTATGATAGGATGAGTCCCCTTGATATAGGGCGATTATGACACAGAATGCTATAGAGGATATTAACTATAAACGCTCAAACTCATCAACCCTTAATCCCGCTTGCCTTAAAATACTGCTAATTGTACCGATTGTTACCTCCTTATAACAGGGAACAATCGTTGTCATTTTTCCTTCGGGAGTATCCTTGGCAAACTTAACATGACTCCCCTTTTGACTAACAACTTCAAACCCTGCCGCTTCCAACTTGCGTTTAATCTCACGATAAGATAAAGGCTTAAGCGGCATTGATTTCTACCTCTATCTTCTGTAATCGGGGAATAACTGTCGCACAAGGCGGTTCAAAATGTAATTCTAAAGCCTCTTGCAGATTGTTTAACGCCTCGGTTTCCGTTTCCCCTTGACTAGCAACATCAACCTCTAAACATTGGGCAACAAACCAATTATCTTCTTGAAAAATTCTCGCTGTAAGTACCTGTCTCATTTTCACTTTCCTGATTGAGCTTTCCATGATTATAGGTCAGGCTAGAATGACAGTCAATTAAATAATCATATAGATCATGCTTTAGACTTCTACATAACAAGATTCTATACTTTATATCCCGTAACCAAGCAACAGGAGTATTATTTCTTTGTTCTTCTAACCCTGTTGCATAGTCTTCCATCATTGTCTGTACTGTGATTGATGTGATTATGTGATGGACTGTGATTTTTTTTGAGAGAGACCAACCTTATGATTTAACGTGATACAATAAATATTCGTGATTGTCAAGGGGGGTCGCTGCCAAATTTGTTTGATATATTCCAAGTTTCTGCCTTAGAACATATCAAACAAATTACTTTTCTGCACAAATAACTGTCATTACAGCAACTTCTTTGTCCAATTGATCTCCTATTTCATCTTCAACAACGTCCAGATCGTAATCCATTTGTAATCCCAGCCAAAATCGCGGTGACATATCAAAATAACGAGCTAACCGAAGAGCTATATCCGCCGTGATACACCGCTTTCCGTGAACGATTTCGTTAATACATTGTTCAGGAACTCCAAGAGCCAGAGCTATTTGATTCTGACTAAGGTTCATTGGCTTGATAAATTCCTCTAAAAGAACCTCACCGGGATGAATTGGCATTAGTTTATCTTCATTCATTATTTTACCTCAATGATAATCAACGATTTCTACGTCTAGAGCATCACCGTTTTGCCAGACAAAGCAAATTTGCCATTGATCGTTAACCCGAATGCTATATTGACCTTCCCTGTCACCAACCAGACGTTCCAATCGATTTGCTGGTGGGACACGAAGATCTTGCAGGGTTTCCGCACGATTAAGCATCCGCAATTTTCGCAATGCCACTTGTTGGATATCTAATGGCAATTTACGCGAATGTTTACGTTCAAAAACTTTTTGAGCTTCTTTATCTTTAAAGTTTTGGATCACTCTCTAAACAATTTCTTATCCTACTTTTAAGTATATGACGTAAGGATGCTCCAATGGCAGAACTGGTTGGGGAACAGGCCAGACAGGGACTTCTGCGAATGCGTCTGGGGCCAAGATGACGCGACGACAAATGATCGCGGTAGCCTTCATGTTGGACATACTAACAACACCTTAGCCTATTGTCAATGTCCCCAACAGTTAAAAACGCCTCATATTCTTCTATATTTCTCGCTTGAGGGTTGAGATATTGCCCAAAGTTTTGTGTTAAATCAATCTGCATGGTTATTATTGTATCCTTATTATTTTAACCCCGTTGCATAGTTTTCCATCACCTGCAAAAATTCGGGATCGATCAATTCCATATTAGCTTGCAGAATATTAGTTCGTTCCTCATCATCAGCACAAATGAGCAACTGTTCAATTAAATTAACATAAGCTTGGGCGTGTTGTTCATTCATTGTCTGTACTGTGATTGATCTGATTATGTGATGGACTGTGATTTTTTCGAGAGAACGACTCGATGATATTTAGATAAGCTTGGGGGCGTTTTTCGTCCATAACCTTAATCCGATGCTTTCACAAAAGTTTTTTAAATTCTTCAATAGACATTCCGGCACCTTTAATAATTGTTCCCATTGTATAAGCATTAATTGGATTAGCTCTGGGAATTGTTAAGATATGCTCTCCATCAGTCATTGTAATATGTTTACCCTGTCGAACAATCCTAAATCCTGCTTTTTCAAAGGCTTTAATGGCTCGTTGATGATTAATTCCGGGAAGACTAGGCATGATTTAATTCAACTTCCACATAACAAGATTCTACACCTTGATTCAATTCCTCGGCAACTTCTAAATAAGACACAATAGCATCTTGAATATTATTGAGAGCTTCTTCTTTTGTTGTACCTTGAGAAGCACAGCCGGGTAAACCGGGACACCAAACAGCATATCCTTCTTCTGTTTGCTTAAGACTGACTTTATACTGCATATTTTTATAATAATAATCGTTGTCAGTTATTATAGCACGGCCATCATTAATCTCTGCTTCTGCTTGTAATACTTCTAATAAAAACCCCTGATATTCCTCTATACTTCTCGCTTGAGGGTTGAGAAACTGCCCCAACTGTTGCGCTATGTTCCGTAACCAAGCAACAGGATTATTATTTCCTTGTTGTTCTAACCCTGTTGCATAGTTTTCCATCACCTGCAAAAATTCGGGATCAATCAATTCCTGATTAGCTTGCAGAATCTTATTGAGTTCCTCATCATCAGCAGAAGTGAGCAACTGTTCAATTAAATTAACATAAGCTTGGGCGCGTTGTTCATTCATTGTCTGTACTGTGATTGATGTGATTATGTGATGGACTGTGATTTTTTTTGAGAGAGAGCGACCTTATGATATAGTGTGATACAATAAATATTCGTGATTGTCAAGGACAAAGGATAACCTAGTCATAGTTTATCGTTCAATTATTCTAATCATAGTTTAGATATTATTAAGGAGAAAGACTATGGACATCACCATTCATCTTAGCCAAGAACAAAGGGAAAAACTCGCCTATATCCAACAACATAGCGATCAGGATATCACTACCCTGCTCAATCAAGTTATTGAGCAACAATATACCAAACTACACCCGCGTAACTCAGAGCCTCTTAAAGTGCTGAAAGAAAGCGGTTTTATTGGGTGTGGACAAGGTTCGCCCGATCTTTCTACTAATTATAAAACTATCCTGAAGGAAGAATGGTCAGCCAAACATGATTATAGTTGATACAGGCTTCTGGTTGGCCCTCGCCAATGAGCAAGATCATCATCATCAACAAGCACAGCTTGTAATTCAAAGATTGCGAGAACCCCTAATAACAACCTGGTGTGTTGTCACCGAAACTTGTTACCTTTTGCTAACTCGTCTCGGTAATCATGCTCAACTGCTATTTATTCAAAATTTCTTAGCAGGTGGTTTTGAAGTATTTGAATTACAATCAAATCATGTTAGACGAATGCAACAACTTATGAAACGTTATGAAGATATACCAATGGATCTAGCTGATGCTTCATTAGTAGTATTAGCTGAAAACTTAGGGCATGGGAAAATTTTAACGTCAGATCGCCGCGATTTTTCAATCTATCGCTGGCAGGATACCCATAGTTTTCAAAATTTATTCTTAGGATATCCTTAATAATTTCGAGAGAATGATAATACTTTTGCTTCAGGTATCCTCTTTATTGGCGATCGCTACTAATCCGGCGATCAAACGGCTTGCAACATGAATTCAACCTTGATCGCTTCAAACGGGAACTCTACGCTCCCATCTGCTACACGACTCAGAATACCGACATTTAAAAGTGCCGTAATATCTCCATGTACTGCTTTAACATCCCGATGTACTCGCCTCGCCGCCTCACGGATAGAAATGGGGCCAGCACCGCACATAGCTTTGAGGAGTTCCCACCGCTTGGCAGTCAGAACTTTCCAGAGAAGTTCGGGGGTAGCAAAACTGATACGAACTTCTTTTTCTGCTCGACCAGTTTTCATCGCTTGAACGGCATCGGCAAGGGTGTCAGTCAAGGAGCGAACTTCAAGAACGACCGTGTTCATAATTCCACCTCAAAATGTCAGAGTTGAAGTCGGCCATCAATTGGTCTGGCGAAGAGAAAGCATAAAGAGACTCCACACCATCGAAATGACGGTGATCGCCTTTACCGCGTTCGTTATCATATCGCAACACACATTTGCCGTTGACTATGTAAGCGAGACGATATTTGTAAGGATGCTCCGATGGCAAAACTGGTTGGGGAACAAGCCAGACAGTGACTTCTGCGAATGCGTCTGGGGCCAAGATGACGCGACGACGAATGAGCGCGGTAGCCTTCATGTTGGATATACTAACAACACCTTAGCCTGTTGTCAATGTCCCCAACAGTTAAAAACGCCTCATATTCTTCTATATTTCTGGCTTGAGGGTTGAGATATTGCCCAAAGTGTTGTGTTAAATCAATCTGCATGGTTATTGTATCCTTATTATTCTAACCCTGTTGCATAGTTTTCCATCATCTGCAAGAATTCGGGATCAATCAATTCCTGATTAGCTTGCAGGATATTGGGTTCCTCATCATCAGCACAAGCGAGCAACTGTTCTATTAAATTAACATAAGCTTGGGCGCGTTGTTCATTCATTGTCTGTACTGTGCTTGATCTGATTATGTGATGGACTGTGATTTTTTTTAGAGGCTGATTCGATGATATTTAGATAAGCTTGGGTGCGTTTTTCGTCCATAACCTTAATCCGATGCTTTTACAAAAGTTTTTTAAATTCTTCAATAGACATTCCGGCACCTTTAATAATTGTTCCCATTGTATAAGCATTAATTGGATTAGCTCTGGGAATTGTTAAGATATGCTCTCCATCAGTCATTGTAATATGTTTACCCTGTCCAATTAAATAGACCTCTCCATAATTTAATTAAATCACAATAATAGGATGTAATAAAACAAATAGTAGCTCAAAAAAAGCAATGAAAAACTACACTTGGGAATACATTCAAAAATATCCGAAACAAACTAAAAGACTATTAGGGATTGACTACCAACAACTAGAACAACTGATGGCACTTGGAAAACTTATACATCGGAAAAACCAATCAGAAATCGAAAAAACCAAAATTAGGATTAATCAACCAGGAAGCGGAACACCTCCTAAATTATCAGAAGAGGAACAAATTGTTCTAATGTTGGTTTATTTAAGACATCATCTAAGCTTTCAAATCTTAGGACTAATGTTTCAAGTGAGTGAATCAACGGCTCATAATATCTTTACCTATTGGCAAAAACTTTTTGAAGGCGAGTTACCGCCAAGTTTGTTAGAACAAATAAAGAAGTGCCAAGAAGAGGAAATAATAATTGAACAATTAAGGGATTATGAGTTGATTGTCGATAGCGCAGAACAGCCCTTGGAGAGGCCGACCGATTATCAAGAACAAAAAATATATTATTCGGGAAAGCAAAAAAGACATACTTGAAAAAGTCAATTTATTGTCTTGCCAAAAGATGAAGATATTGTTGATGTAGTTATTGGTCAACCTGGTCCGACGAGCGACATAAAAATCTGTCGGCAAACTTTAAGCAAATTCGATTCTCAACAAACTTTTATTGGAGATAAAGCTTACTTAGGAGAAAATCAAATCAGAACTCCTGATAAAAACCCGAAGAATGGAGAATTAACCGAGAATTAAATTAAAGAAAATAAAGTTTTATCATCTCGGCGAATTTTTGTTGAGCATTTAATTCGAGTGGTCAAAGTATTTAAAGTGGTTCAAGAAAGATTTAGATTAAATAAAAGTCGATATAAATCGGTTTTACTTACCGTTTGTGGCTTAGTAAGGTTGAGAATTAGTGCGCTAATTTTAGAAGTAATAGAAGGGGAGCAATCAGGGGAAGTAATTGACGTTATAATTAGCCATAGTTTTCCGTAAAAATTGGATTTTGTCTCTTTAAACCCTGATTAATCGGTTTTGAGAGCTAATTTTGACTCTTGGTCTAATCTGTCTCTCTTCCTTGCTGTGACTGACTTATAAATTTTTGGAGATGTCTAATACCTACGTCAAGGACGAGGAAAAAGAAAGAGTCGAAATGGAGCAAAAAGTAAGCGTGGAGGGATTCCAGGGCGTGTAGATATCAGCGAGCGACCAGCAATTGCTGACCAGAAAACTGAAATCGGTCATTGGGAAAGTGACACAATGATTGGAGTCAATCATCTAGGAGTTCTCGTTACATATATGGACAAAGCCTCGAAATTTTTAGTAGCAGGATTAGCCAAAAACAAAACCGCATCGGAAATCAACCCTTGTCACCGAAAAACTTTTCCAAGAGATTCACCCTGACCAAAGAAAAACCTTTACTTGTGACAAGGTTAAAGAATTTTGTGGACATCAAGAGTTAAGTCAGAAACTAGGAGCAGATTTTTATTTTGCTACTCCTTATCATTCTTGGGAGAGGGGATTAAATGAGCATACCAATGGACTATTAAGACAATTTTTTCCCAAGGGAAGGAATTTCAAAATCGTTAAGCCAGAGGAGGTGGAAAGAGCCGTAAACTTGATTAACAATCGTCCTCGAAAATGTCTTGACTATCAGACCCCCAATGAGGTATTCTATAAAGGTAGATCAGATAGTGATGCAATTCAGACTTGAATCGGCCAGTTATAATTAGAGTAATCTAAATCAAAATAGACAAATGCAACAAAACTGTGAAGCCGTCTTTGAAAATGGTATCTTACGTCCTTTGGTGAACCTTAAACTCAAGGAAGGACAACCCGTAAGACTTATTATAGAAGAGACAACCACCTTAAAAGCCGAAGAAATGCTAAAAATGGCGTTTCAGGTTTATGAAGGATTGTCAGAACAAGAAATTGATAAAATTGAAGAGATTGCTTGCAATCGCAGTCATTTTTTTACCCCTAAAACTTCGGAATGATTCAGCAAAAAGTGTTAATCGATACTGATATTTTGTCAGCGATTATGCTCCCAAATCCGATTGCCATCGTCAAGGCGATAGACTATCTCAATCAACACAATAAATTCACTTTTTCTTTGATAACTCGTTATGAAATTCTCAGGGGGTTGAAAGCTAAAGCCGCCAGCAAACAGCTAATAGCATTTGAAACATTCTGCACTAATAATATTATTGTTCCTGTGACTGATGAAATTATTGTCAAAGCTGCTGATATTTATGCACATTTAAGAAGACAAGGAACACCAATAGGAGATGCTGATATTTTGGGCTCTTCGGTTTGTGTTATGCAATGGACGGGGGTTATAAGGGATGTAACCCTTATATAGAAAGGCATTTAGCGATTTTTGTCAATTGTTTTTGCTCTAGAGCGAACTAATCAATTAAGTCTTTTGCCAGATAAGGATTT
>NZ_JADBSZ010000033.1:0-3916 GCF_020246425.1 Microcystis sp. M079S1 | reverse complement strand
GTCAGTTTTACTGAGATATAAGAATATTTCGGTGAAAAAGCGCTGATAAAAAGCCTCATCTTCTTGAAATTGTACCTCACAGAAGTAGATAGGAGTCTGGGGGTGATTATTTTGAGGCAGAAAGACTCCATCAAGACGAAAGGAAAGTTGTTTTACTTCCACTGAGTCAAAGCGGTAGTTATTCGCTTCGCTGATAGGGAGTTGAATTAATTCAAAGAAGATAGAGGGGAAAGATTGAAAGAGTTGATAAAAAATCGTGTCAGTTTTCATGCCTTTATTTCTGAACCTCCCCCCTAGGAATATACTAGCTATGGCTAAAAGTCTTGGAGAGCCTGAGTAAAATCTTCTTTGTTAATTTTTTAGTATTTCTGTATGGAGCAAGTACAAGAATACTGACCCCTAACCCCCAAACTTTTTCAGCAGACCCTAATTATATATTGGCTTCAAAAACGGGACAATAGCCTTCGGCAACCACTTTAAAACCGTAGAGGGGAGAAGCGGGATTCCAACAGCGCTGACTTTTGTAGTGGACACAGACACGACAGCAATCCATCTCCTCTAAAGCTTTGGTGATGCGATTGGGACTCTCGCTTAATAATTCCCGTTGGGAGACTCCCCGCAATAATAATTCTTCCCCTTGCCAGCGCGCTTCTACCAGTCCCGTATCGGCGAAATTACTCCACCGGGGATCCCGGGTGATCGGCTCTGGTAAGGTGATAGTGATGATCGAATCCGATTCATTTAATTCTCCCTCATAGTGACTGGGGGCCGGGGGTGTCGGTTGCATAAAGCGATCGCCAATAGGCAATTCCACCAGAGTTCCCACGGCCGGAGAATGGAGTTGATAACGGCTTTGTAATTCTTCTAAACTGGTCAAATCCGCTAGATATAGGGGCGAGCCATGGACGAACATGATATGCTGCGGCCGCAGGTTATGGATCAGTTGGGTGGTGTTACGACTATCGCTATGTTCGGCGAGTAGATAGGTTTCTTGGCTAATTAATCGCGAACGCTGTGCCGCTTTTAATCGGGGATTCTCCAGGTTGATATCGTGCAGGTGTTGGGGAACTAACATTAACCAAGGTTTATCCCCTTGCAGATATTTACTCACCTCCTCTAGGCGATCGATTAGTAAAATTATGGGAGTGGTTCCCCCTAGAGGTGTCGGTTTTTCTGGCAACCTTCGCAACCGGGGACAGATGCGCTCATCCCAAAATAAGGGCTGATGTTTGGCAAAATTTTGTACAGATGCGGGAAATTGTGGTAAAATTTCCAGGTAGGCATCGCAGGCTTTAGCGATCTTGCCCCCAACCCAGATATCAATGTCGCGGCCTGTGAATTGGTGGTGCGACCGCAGTAATTTTAAAATTTCCTGACCCAATCCCAAAGCGGGGACGGGTAGTAAGACATTTTGCCCCTCAGCGATCGCATGATAGATGCGATTCATCAACTGTTTTTCCTGCTGTCGTCGGTGGGGATGGCGCTCTGTGCCGTAACTGCCTTCAATAATCAGCACATCCGGGGATACTCCCCGCAGCAGATCGATCGATAATCCTTCCACCAGTTGAAAATTAGATAAGGAAAAATCGCCGGTATAGAGGACTTTATAGGTGCGTTTGGGGGTTTTGTAGGTGAATAGGACCACGGCGGCCCCAGGCAGGTGGCCAGCTGGAAAAATTTCGACGGTGAGATCATCAAAGAGAGTGATCGGCGATCGCCATGGCCAACCCTGACAGAAACTGCCGATTTCCTCGGCAGAATCCGGCCATTGTAGGGGCAGCAGTTGTACTGTCACCTCACTGGCATAAACTGGCAATTGGGGATAGGTCTGATGGAGAGCCATTAACCCACGGATGTGATCGCTGTGGGCATGACTACAGAACACCAGATCCACGGGTGGTTTTTTGTTTTGGGTGAGGGGTTGCATATCGGCCAAACCGCAATCTAAAAGTAGGCGATAGGGACCGATTTTCAGTAGGAGACAAACCCCTTCCGACGCGTGACCGACACCAAAAGGTAAACAGGATAAAAGGGATTTTGACCCCCAGACAGCAGTAGAGCGTTGAACCATGGCAACCCTGATCATGATGACTGGTTAGTGAGCGGAACCGTTGCCATCGTAGTTATCGCTATCGTAAAAACCGTTGCGGGTGCCGAAAAAGAGACAAGAGACGGTGAATACAGCCGTCAATGCCAACAAGATTAATTTGATGTCCATATAATTAGTGCAACTCCTCAGAGGGTATCTCCCCTCATACTAACTCAACTTTTTCGGTTGTTAGCAGCTAGGTTTCGGGTTTGACCATGGGCGCTCACCCTCTTTTAATAGTTAAACTTGCCAGTAATTTGTGATGATTTCATCAAAAACTACTGATAATTATCTGAAAAACTAGCATCTTTTGTCATACACTCCTTTGCTAAAGTGCGACGTAATGATAGGTGTAAATTCTCTCTTTTAGACATGAGGCAGTGGGTTTTCTTGGTCTATTATTTGGACTTAAAGCCAACAAGTTATTCATTTTGACTCAGATTAGCTCAATTCAATTATAGTTGAACTTTACCTAAAATGTCGGATGAATGCCCCCGCTAAATTTTTCGACAAGACATCAACCTTTGCGGGGGATGAAATCCGACCAGGATATTGACTGCGAAGCACGATTTTAATACTACTATCTATGGGTAAACTGTGTTATAATTAAACTATCCAATGGTCGAGGATTAATCGATGCTAGTCGTAGAAGCCAAGTTAAAAAACGGGACACCAGAACAATACCAAAAACTTGATGAAGCTATCAAAACTTCTCAGTTTGTGCGTAACTCTTGTGTTCGTTATTGGATGGACAATCAAGGGACAACTCGCAATGATCTCCAAAAACTTTGCGCGGTACTAGCTAACAATAAAGAGACACCATGGGTTAATAAATTAAACTCACAAGCTCGTCAATCGGCTGCTGATAGAGTCTGGCAATCAATTAATAGGTTTTACTAGAATTGTCATGCTAAGATACATGGGAAAAAGGGGTTTCCTCGGTTCAAAAAGCATAGCCGTTCGGTTGAATACAAACTAACAGGCTACCAACTATCTGAGGATCGACGTAAAATCAAGTTTACCGATGGTTTTAAAGCAGGAGAATTTGATTTATGGTGTAGTCAAAAGACATTGGTTTATTATTCAGAGCAACAGATTAAACGGGTAAGAGTTGTTAGACGTGCCGATGGTTATTATTGTCAGTTTTTGATTGACGTAGAACGGCAAGAATAACATAAAACAACGAGACAAATAACAGGAATTGACTTAGGGTTAAAGTAATTTTATACCGATGCCCAAGGTAATACTGTAGAGAATCCCCGTTATTTAAGAAAGTCAGAAAAACGACTTAAAAAAGCACAAAGGAGATTATCAAAACGATTTCGTCAAGGAAACAAACAGTCTAAAAACTATCACAAGCAACGGATAAAAGTAGCTAGGCTTCATCTTAAAGTATCAAGACAGCGTAAAGACAAAGCGATTAAAGACGCTTTGGCGTTAGTCCAGTCTAATGATCTGGTAGTTTATGAAGCTTTAAAGGTAAGAAACTTAGTCAAAAACCATAAGCTGTCTAAGTCGATTTCTGATGCTTCTTGGTATCAATTCACTGAATGGTTGAATTATTTTGCCAAGATTTATCGGATTGTTTGTGTTGCTGTTCCTCCCCATTTCACGACTCAAGATTGTTCAGTTTGTGGGACGAGAGTTCAAAAATCATTAAGCACTAGAACTCATCAATGTCCCAATTGTCAAACAGTCTTGGATAGGGATCATAATGCAGCAATAAATATTCTTAAAAAAGGGTTACAATATTTGGGAAATCATCTCAACGGTACTGTTGGGCAAACAGAAACCGACCCAAACGCCTTGGGAGAGTCCGGTCTCTGG
>NZ_JADBSZ010000329.1:0-19758 GCF_020246425.1 Microcystis sp. M079S1 | reverse complement strand
TATGACCGTTTTCATGTAATGGCTATCATCAATGACGAGCTTAATAAATTGAGAAAGTTAATGGGGGTGCATGAAAAAGGATTACCTCATTTATTATGGAAGAATAAAGAGGACTTAAAGGACGAGCAAAAACAACAACTACAAGTTATCTTAAAAGAACATCCCTGCTTGGGAATAGCCGACGAAATGAAAGAAGAAATTAGACAAATTTATCAAGGTTGTAGAACGTTCAGAGGTGCTGAGAGAAAATTGGAAAAATGGATAAGAATAGGCAGAATATTAGATCAAAGTAGTGCCAGTATGATCCAGAAGCATTTGCCCGGTATTTGTAATTACTTTGAAAATCATACAACCAACGGATTAATTGAGGGAATGAATACCAAAATAAAGATTATTAAAAGAATGAGTTATGGATTTACCAATTTTGAACATCTTCGACTTAAGCTGTTTGCTTGCTTTAATTCATAACAAAAATTAACACACGAAAACCAGAAGAGCCAGAAGGAATCAAAGTTCCCTCGGCTGCTATCTACCTGACACAGCACAAGCTCAAAGCGAGACGCGCCGAAAAAATGCCAAACAACCCTTTAAAAATGTCAGCGAGTCGGCCTTAGAGTTGGTGAAAAAAGGATTGAAAAATTATCATAGTCCGGAACAAATAGCAGGTCGTCTGAAAAGAGCCAGTCAAGAATCTCTCAGTCACGAAACCATCTATCAAATGAATAATCGATCATAACTATCGAGACTGTGGAAAGTATCAAGAATACCTACGCGGCTGGACGAGGAAAAAGAAAGAGTCGAGACGGAGCAAAAAGTAAGCGTGGAGCGATTCCGGGGCGTGTGGATATTCTCCTCTCCCATCTCCCCCGCAACGCGCACGAAGTGGTCTCCCCACATCCTTCTCCCTTCTCCCCCAATACTATCGGGACGGGGAAGAATTGATCGGGGGTAAAGAAGGAGAAATTTCGGCACCTCGATCGAATATTTCCAGATTCCATTGACCGAAACGATTACTTTCAAAAGCAATAAAACGACCGTTACCACTAATCGTCGGACGACGCACTTCTCCTAAAATATTTTCGGTGATATTTTTTGCTTGCAGAGTTTGTCGATCATAAATATATATATCGGGTTTACCGGACTGTTCCGACACATAAACAATATAGCGACCATCGGCACTAATATCCGGTTGATCTTGATAGGTTTTTGCTTGATTTAACCCCGGCAGGGGAACTAAACGATTAGCCACTCGATCGAATAAATAAATCGTTCGTTGTCCCATGCGATCGGAGGCAAAGACCAGATAACGACCATCGTAGTTAAAACGGGGATTATCTTCAGAGGAAGGGGTATTTAAAGTATTTCCTAAAAGCTGTTGGGGAGGGGTGACAAAACCCGCATCACTACATCCCCCCAGACTGATGATATTAACCGCAAGAAAAAGTCCCAGAAGTTTAGGAAACCTGATCATCGGTCGGCGCTGGGGAAGGAAGGATACAACAATTAATATCATCAAGACAAACTTTACCCCAATGCAATGCCCAACGCACCAATTCCACCCGATTATCGGTTTTTGTTTTTGTCAAGATATTACTAATATGATTATCAACGGTACGCTTACTAATCTCTAGCTTTTCCGAGATTTCTTGATTAGTTAAACCATTAGCCACTAAATCGAGTATTTCTAGCTCTCGATCGGATAATGAAGCGGCTGTTTGAAACTTCCCAGCAGACATAAGTATAATTCCTCTCGTATATGTACTTATCATTCTAGAAGAATTTTTTCCCCTAGGAATCGATAATCAGTAATCAGTGATCAGTAAAGAGTAATCAGTGAAAAGACAGCACTGTTACTGCCATTTGATGATGCACACTTAATACATACTGCTCACTTAATACTCAAAACCTGCTGACAGGGGGACAAGCTGGCTGAACTCCTTACAGCACAAGCTTTTTGGGGTGTTCGAGCGAAAAAGTTCCATGCAGCTCACCCCCCGTTGTTGACAAAGATTTCTAGTAAGCTCGCCCAAATCCCTGATTCTCTCGTTAGCTTTTTGGCTGAAAGCGATGTATCTGTTTGTAACTGAGGAGCCTCAAAACCTTTGTGGACAATGCTTTGAGAGGGTTTGTTCCCCTGTCAGACTCAAAACTGATCACTGATCACTGATCACTGATTCAGGGCTGACGGCTGGTACTATATAATAAAAAACGCTCTTTAGTTAGATATTGAGAAAAACATGGAAGTTATCCCCGCTATTGATATTCTCGATGGCAAATGTGTGCGACTTTATCAGGGAGATTACCAACAATCGCAGGTTTTTAACGATAATCCCGCAATAGTGGCGCGAGAATGGGTCAATCAGGGGGCAACCAGATTACATTTAGTTGATTTGGATGGAGCCAAAGAGGGTAAATCGGTTAATTTGTCAACTATTGAAACAATTCTTAATGATATTGCCATTCCCGTACAGGTGGGTGGTGGACTGCGAGAGCTAGAAACGGTGAGTAATCTCCTAAAAATCGGGGTAGAAAAGGCGATTTTAGGGACAGTAGCCGTAGAAAAGCCAGAATTAGTCAGCGAACTTTGTCAAAGCTTTCCGGGGCAAATAATCGTCGGTATTGATGCCCGCGATGGTAAAGTAGCCACCCGGGGTTGGTTAGAAACTTCCGAGGTAGAGGCGATCGCTCTTGGTCAAGATATGGCAAAAAGAGGAGCCAGTACGATTATCTACACGGATATTCATCGAGATGGCACTCTTTCTGGCCCTAATCTCGCAGCTTTGCGAGAATTAGCCAAATCTGTCGAAATTCCCGTAATCGCCTCCGGGGGTATTAGTTCCCTGACCGACCTACTGAGTTTATTGTCTTTGGAACCTTTAGGAGTAACGGGAGTAATCGTGGGCCGCGCCCTTTATACCGGTGCAGTTAACCTCTCGGAAGCGATTAGTGCGATCGGATCGGGCCGTTGGCAGGATCTACCCCCGAATTTTTTCGCTTAACGGACTTGTTTGAGAGTATCCACCTGTTTATTGAACATATCGGTAAATAGTCCCAAAACAGTGCGATTTTCATTGACTTTGATGTTAACGCTCACGGACATCCCCGATTGCAGCGGCAGAGTGGATTTATCTTTCAAAACTAACTCTTGACTGTTCAAGCTTACCCGGACAGGGAACCGATAAAAACGGTGATTTTCATCGGGAGGTAAAGCATCGGAACCGATCGAGATTACTTCTCCCTTAATATCGCCGTATTCACTGTAGGAAAAGGAATCAATGCGAATATCGGCCTTTTGTCCTACACGCACAAAACCGATGTCTTGGTTAGTCACGTCCACCTCTGCCACTAAACAACCTTTAGCGGCATCTTTGATCTCAGTGGGACAGCCATCGGGAACAATTTTTAACAATGCTTCCGCTTGACTCGGTTGGGGAACAAACCCAGGTCGGGCCTTGAGATCAAAGACCACACCATCGATGGGGGCGGTAATTTTTTGATATTTAATGGTCTGTTGTGCTTGACTAATTTGACTATCTAACTCAGCAATGCGCTTGTTGTTATCAATGATAATGCGACTGATCTGACTATCGATTTCAGCGATCCGTTTGTGATTGTCCGCCATTTTATCGCGCACATCTTTTTCCGTGATTACCGTGGTATTAATCAGCTTTTCTTGCGCTTGGGAGATCAACAGGAAATAACGCTTTTCTTCCTGTTCCAAGCGGGAAATTTCGGCGATGCGGGTTTGTACTTCTTTCTCTTGTTTTTCTCGATCAATTTCGCCGTTAGCCTCTTGCTGCTGCAGTTCATTCTGGCGATCAGTTACCGATTGTTTTTGTTTATTAATCTGATAACGGGCGACCGCCCCTTCTTCTCCCAAGGGTTCAATATCGTTAAGAATATTACGCTCGATATCCAAGCTTTCTTGGCCCTGCTTCATCGAATTGGCATTACGAGTTTTAATTTCTTCTAAGACTAAGCGATCTTTGATTAATTGCGAGCGGGCATCGGCCAACTGTACCCCGGTTTGGGCCAATTGTTTTTCTAATTGTTCCATTTCCAATCTAGCGGCCGCTTGTCGAGAATTGGACTCCCGTCGGGCCGCCGCTAGACGGGCTAATTGCTCCTCTTGTAAAGCAGAGCTAGAAGCACCTTCACTGACCTGTGCTTGATAAAGTTGATTTTCCGCCACTAAAGCGGCACGATTACGGGCTAAATCGGCGATTTCACTCGGTAATTTTAATTGAGCGATCGAACTCTCCACTTGTGCCGGTGTCAGATCCTGCGCCATTAATAGACGATAGAATTGATTTTCCTTCTCGGCAGTGGCGCGAATTTTTCCCAAGGATTCTAACTGCACTTTCGATGCACTGGAATCCATTAAAACCAGTACATCACCTTTGTTAACTCGATCGCCGTCTTTAACTTTAACTTCCTGTACTACCCCATTCACCGGTGCTTGTACTTCTTGGACTTTGCCCTGGGGTTTAAGTTGTCCTTGAGCGCCGACCACCTGCTCGATTTTGGCGAGCGCTGACCAAATTAAAGCGGCAGTGGTGACACTCATTAATGTCCAGATAATCGTCCGCGACCAAATGGGCGATTGTTTCAGGATCACCGATTGTTCTGGTGGGCTGAAAGTGGGTAAAGAAGGGGTAATACTTTTATTTTTCGTGGTAGTGGCCACGTTTTTACCCGCTTGGGTCAGTTCATCGCTTTTACCGTTGCCGTTGCCGTTTTGACCGTTGTTAGAATTACCGTTCATGAAGATTCTCCTATATTTATTTTTTCAGTGTTGCCAAAGGCACGGCGTAGCCGTCCAGTGAACAGTAAACAGTAATCAGTGAACCGATAACTGATAACTGATAACTTATAACTGATAACTGATAACTGACGACCGACTGACTAGATTTGCGAATCCTGTTGTTTATAGAGGGTATAGTAAAGGCCTTTTTTGGCCATTAATTCCTCGTGGGTGCCTTCCTCCGCTACTGTCCCTTTATCCATCATGACAATAATATCGGCGGATTTGATCGAAGCTAAACGATGGGTAATAAAGAAGACCGTATGATCCTTGAAAGCTTCTTTGAGATTCAGACACACTTGCCGTTCGGTGTTATAGTCGAGGGCGCTGGTGGCCTCATCAAGAATGAGAATTTGCGGTCTTTGCAGGACGGAACGAGCGATCGCAACCCGTTGTCGTTGTCCCCCCGATAGGGATGCCCCCCGTTCACCAACGCGGGTATTATAGCCATTGGGCAGGGTCATAATAAATTCGTGGGCCGCCGCCGTTTTCGCTGCCGAGACAATTTCCTCCACAGTAGCATCGGGGTTAGTCAGGGCGATATTTTCCTGTACCGTACCGTCAAATAATAGGGTTTCTTGGGGAACCATGCCGATTTGACGACGGAGGGAATAGAGTTCCACTTTGTTGATATCGTAGCCATCGATGAGAATCCGTCCCGATTCTGGTTCGTAGAGACGGGCTAATAGTTTAGTGATGGTACTTTTCCCAGCGCCACTTTCTCCCACCAAAGCCACAAAAGTGCCGGCGGGGAATTCTAAATTGACGTTGTATAGTTGCAGGGGTCCGTGGGGATTGAAGCGGAAAGCGAGGTTTTCGTAGGTGACAGTGCCTTTAATTAAGGGCATGGGGATATTGTGGCGATCGAGTTCCGCTTCTTGGGGAGTATCGACGATATCGGCCAATCTTTCCAGCGATAAGCCGGTTTCTTGGAAGTTTTGCCAGAGTTGGGTCAAACGCAGAATCGGCGAGGTAACGTAGGAAGAGATAATCCGGAAGGCGATTAATTGACCAAGAGTGAGTTTTCCGTCTAAAACTAGGGCTGCTCCCACCCACAGCACTAATAAACCCGATAATTGGTTAAAGAAGTGACTAAAGGAACCGGCCAAAGTTGAGGTCATTACCGTTTGAAAACCTTCGGCCACATAGCGCGCATAACGTTCTTGCCACTGCCAACGGGAACGCAATTCGATATTCTGTGCTTTCACCGTTTGAATTCCCGTCATTACCTCCACGAGATAGGATTGGGTTTCGGCGTTTCGTTCGGCTTTTGCTCGCAGTTGTCGCCGCACGATCGGTGCGAAAATAGCTGTGGAGAGAACTAGAATCGGCACGACTCCCAGGGCCCAGAAGGTTAAAATCGGGCTATAGATCAACATAACCACGATGTAGATAACCGAGAAAATGGCATCTAACACCACCGTCAGGGCTGTACCTGTTAAAAACTGCCGAATATTCTCTAATTCGTTAATTCTTGTTGAAATTTCCCCCACAGGCCGCCGTTCAAAGTATTTTAGGGGTAAGCGCAGCAGGTGATCGATAATTTCCGAACCGAGGGTCATGTCGATGCGGTTAGTGGTATCGACAAAAAGGGATGTTCTCAAAAAGGTTAAAATTCCCTCAAAAACGGCAATTACCAACAGGAAAACCCCGAGGGTATTCAGGGTTTCCGGGCTATTCTGCACGATCACTTTATCGATGATCACCTGAATCATCAAGGGATTGGCCAGGGCAAATAACTGCACGAAGAAAGAAGCGATAAAAACTTCTATTAAGACTCGTTTATGTTTCTTGACAGAAGGCCAAAACCATGATAGGCCAAAACGCTGTTGCTGGGTGTGTTTGGTGGGTTTGAGCAGAATTACTTCCCCTTTTTCGCCCCAAGATTCCAGAAATTCGCTGGTTTTGCGTTTAATTATCCCCCGTTCGGGAACGGCGATCGTGGTTTCCCGTTGATTAATTTCGTAGAGGATAACGATGGTGTCTTGCCAGCGAATTAGGGCAGGAGGGTTGATATTGGGCAAGGAAGAAGCATTTAGGGGTACTAATTGGCTATGGAGTCCCACTACCTCGGCCACAGCCCCACACAGAGGCAGGGAAAGGCTGCCGGTTCTTTGCAGTTGATCCCCTAGAATGCGTTGGATCACGTCCTTGCGAAAGGGGATATTAAAATATTTGCAGAGCATCTGAAAACAGGCACTCACCGCTTCTAGTTCCGTTTTTCCCCTGAAAAAAGGATAGGATTTGCCGTTTTTCTTGACAGTTTTTTCAAGGTCGATATCGCTGGTGATGTCGCTTATTCTTCCTTGGGGGATATCTAATACCTGGGTGGGTTTATTTCCCTTGATGACTTGGGTTTCTAGGATATCATCCGTTTCTGTTGCTGCGGCCGCTTCGGTTTCAACTGTCAAGAATTCATCTAACTGGTCGGAGGAAAGACCTAATAATCTGGTGTTAGTCAGATTATTCTGGGTGATAACTGTGCCGATAGGATAATTATCGGTATTTTCGCTGACTAACCAGAGATAATCATCGTCAATCTGGTTGTAGGACACACAAGCTTTGTTTAAAAGAGCCTGAGCAATTTCTTTGAGGTCGCCCCCACCCCAGGCCTGTTGATTAAGATAGGAGCCTAGGACAGCATAAACTTCAGCGATCGAGCTTTGTTCAAAGAAATACTGCTTAAATTCCGGGTAATTATTGATTAAAGACCAAAAATCCTCTTCTTTTAAGGTTAAACAGATCGTGACTTCCGAAGAAGCGATGACCGTTTCACAGGGGGTACCCCGCAGGAGACTGATCCACCCGAATAAATCCCCGGGCTGCAATTTAGCCAAAGTGACCGGCAGCGGATTGTTAACCCTAGCATCGTAACCCAAAAGTCTAGCCCCTCCCTCGTAGAGAAGGACGAGGTGAGAGGGTAAGCGATCGCACTTGAGCATGGCATTGCCCATCTCATAGCGAAAGGGTTGTAATTTCTGGCCGAGGGAACGTCTAACCTCGACGGGCAGGCGATCAAAGGGCTGTACGGTCTCCAGAAAGGCGGTAAAATCTAAGGTGGTGTAACTCATTAGCTAGGCGAAAATTGACTAGGTTGGCAAATAATTAGGCGAAAAGACTAGGTTTACCCAGTGTTGCAAGGAAATGCTATATAACCGATAACTGCTCGCTATTGACTGGGTTTGATTCGGAGATAAATTTCACTGTTTGCATTTGAGCCGTTAACCATTGTTGGAATAAATCATTGCGTAAGCGTTGACGGGTGGGAGTATCCAGTTCACAGGATAAATATTTTTCTAGCCGGACAATCACGACCCATTCTCCCACTTGCGACGGTGGCCACAGTTGCCCCGGTTTACTTGCTTTGAGAATTTGCCCTATCTGGGGATGGGGGGCGCTCAGTTCCACCGGTCCGATTAGCCCTCCGGTTTCCGCTTCTGGTCCTTGGGAGTATTTTTTAGCTAGTTCAGCGAAGCTATTTTCTCGATCCTGTATCTGGAAAAATAGTTCTTGGGCAATGCCGAGATTTTTTGTCCGAATCAGCGAATAAACCACCTTATCCAATTTATTTTTGACTTGCAAGAAGTAGGATTCTACCTTGTTATCCCAAGTCTCCTGTTTAAATTTTTCCAATTTAATGTCCCGAAGAATTAGATATTCTAGTTGTTCGGAATCCATCCCGTTTTGTCCTAACCAAGATTTCATTTGTTCATCGTTGGCAATTTGATTATTTTGATAGAAACGGGAATAGGCGGCGTTTCTTTCTTCGGGATTGCAGGTGATATTGGCGATCGCTTGCTCGATAATCACTTCCCGGATTAACTGGGGTAACATACCATATTTTGCCAAAAGAGGCAAGACCTGTGACTGGTTAATTTTTTGGTCGCCGATTTCAATAATTGAACTCATAATAAATACATTTTCCTCACAGAAATGTTTAAAACTATAAACTCTAGAAGCTTCTAAATTTTATTGAGGTGATTATACGTCAAAACAGCAATTTCAAGATACACTTCCCCATTCTAATTGTAGTTTTCCCCGTCAAAGCCGAAAATTACAGAAATTAAAGAAATAAGTCGGTCATCCCGGCGGGGGTGGTGAGGGGAAGTGATCCAGGTCCTGCCGATAGGCCCGCCCAAAATCCTGCTCAGAAAGCCCTAATTACGCCTCTAATTGACTAGAATAGACTTCTTGCAGAAGTGGGGGAAGGGGGAAAGGGGGAAATTTTAACCTTTAACCCTTAACCCTTAATACCAAATTTCTAAATCCATGACAGACATCCACGCTCGAATGCTTGCCAAGCCTGCATTCGTGGTGACGCGAATAAAGAAAAATGGTATAACCCGATAATATGCAGCCCTTTTCCCTACATTTGCGGAAAATTTTTTGATTTATGCAAGATATGTAATGATAGGATATAGGTCTGACTGCCTTGGAGAGGTGGCAGAGTGGTCGATTGCGCTCGACTTGAAATCGAGTAACCAGCAATGGTTCGTGGGTTCAAATCCCACCCTCTCCGTACTCAACCAATCAAATTTTGACTCAGGTTGCCCGATTGTTCGTAGAGAGGAGAAAATAAAATATACTAGGCTAAAAGGACAATATTGAGGCAGTAGCCCCCCGGCATGGTTTTTTGGAAAAGATTGTTTAATAGCTCGGAAGTCACTGCATCTCCTGACTATTCGGGAGACTTGGTAGAGGTTGCCCAGAATGACCTCGGACAGACGCGAGTGTTTTTTAGTACCGATCGAGAGCTAGATCTATATGAGTTAGAAGAACTTTGTGACTCGGTGGGTTGGGCCCGTCGTCCTTTACGCAAAGTTAAAAAGGCGATCGAATGTAGTTTTTTAGTGGTGTCGATGTGGGAAGTGCGAGGTAATCGCCGTCGTTTAGTGGGTTTTGCCCGTGCCACTTCCGATCACGCTTTTAATGCTACAGTCTGGGATGTGGTTGTTCATCCTCACTATCAAAGTAAAGGCTTTGGTAAAGCATTAATGAAATTTATGATCAGGAAGTTGCGGGGTGAGGACATCAGTAATATAACTCTTTTCGCCGATCCGCAGGTGGTGGATTTCTATCGTCGCCTCGGTTTTGTTCTCGATCCCGAAGGTATCAAAGGTATGTTTTGGTATCCCGATTAAGAATGCGGATCTTGGGCTATACTAAAAAAGGAGTTTATTTCGGGATGTAGCGCAGCTTGGTAGCGCGCCTGCTTTGGGAGCAGGATGCCGCAGGTTCAAATCCTGTCATCCCGACTTGAGAGAAAATTCTTAAAATCTTAACTTTGTCTCCTTTCCGGTTGACAAAAAAGGCTTCCTTGTTTCATTCCCAAACTCAGGTGAATTAGCCAGAAAATTAGGGAGTTTGGGGAGAGAAGCAGGAGATTTTTGGGGGATAACAAGGGTTTTTCTCTAGAAAAATTGCCCTTGCCTCCCCGTGTCTCCCACTGCTCCTTGTAATATCTCCACAGACGATTATTCTTCTTCTTCGTAATCCTCCTCGAAATCGTCCTCATCTCCTTCCTCATCCGGTTCTGACCAGCGATCGCTGATGGGTTGGCGACTAAAGCGACTGCTGCCGCGGGAGGAGAGGAAAGCCATCTCATCATCCTCTAAATCGACCACATCACCCTCAGCGTAGGCGCGAGCGGTTTGATCGTCAAGAATCATATCGCTATCCTCGCTACTATCGCCGAAACCGGGACGAGGGGGCAAGCCGAGGCCGCCGGGGGGAGCGTAATAGCTACGATTGTTGTAGTTATATTCCTCCTCTGGGGGGGTGTAATCGCTGATCCCCGCCGTGTTTTCGTGGGAATTGAAGCCAGTACCCGCCGGAATCAGACGACCGATAATCACGTTTTCCTTGAGACCCCGTAACCAGTCGGACTTGCCTTCGATCGCCGCTTCGGTGAGGACGCGGGTGGTTTCTTGGAAGGAGGCGGCACTGATAAAGCTATCGGTATTCAAGGAAGCTTTGGTGATCCCCAGTAGTACAGGCGTATATTTAGCCGCCGCCCCACCGGTGATCGACATGGCTTCGTTTACCGTCTCCACCTGTCGCAGTTCCAACAATTCCCCGGGTAACATACTGGTATCGCCGCCGTCATCGATCCGCACCTTAGAGGTCATCTGACGCACGATCACTTCAATATGTTTATCGGCAATATCGATCCCTTGGGATTGGTAAACCGACTGTACCTGATCAACGAGGAACATCTGGGTTTTTTCCAAGGCTTTCAGGGCTGCCTCGTAACTGCCCAGGCTATCGACATAATAATTAAAGAACACCTCTAAAATCTCGTGGGGATTAGCCTGACCATCGGTTAACGCCTGACCCACATCAATACGCTGATTATCGCTCACCAGAGGGTTTTGACTGCCTAAAAGCGGATATTCACTGATCGTGCCGTCATCCTCGACCACCTTAATATCGACGATCTCAGAATCTTGGTACTCCACTTGACAAACTCCCGGTTTGCGTGCCAGGACACAAGCCTCTTTCGGCTTACGCGCTTCGAGCAGTTCTTCGATTCTCGGTAAACCTTGAATGATATCCCCGGTTTTCGAGCGCTCAAACACCAACAGCACCAAATTATCGCCCCGTTGGACCAGATCTCCCTCATCGATGTGCAGAATGGCCCCCGCCGATACTCGGTAGGGTCGGGCGCTACGCAGACGGATTTCGTAGCCGGTGGCGGTTTTGTCAACGGCCAGCACTTGACCGGAATTGGGGGCTAAAACTCCGGCACCGATCTCGGTTTCGGCGATTACCAGATCCCCGGCTTTGACGGTGGGAGCAACAGCGAGCGGGAGAATAAACTCGTCACTGGTACGCACGATTAAAAGACGGCGCACCGCTTCGCTACCCTTGCGAATCCCGCGAATTTCTCCAGCTTCCTTACACTGGATTTCGGTCCGGGCCACCACTGCCCCCGGTGGAATTTCATCGCCATCTTGGACGAGAACGCGAGTCTGAATATTACCCCCTAAAGGATCACCATCACTATCCCGACGCAGCACCAGAGATTCCAGAATAACTAACTGTAAACGCTGACAATCCGTGTCCTCGCACCGCTTCGCGGCTCCCTGCGGGATCGGTTCTAACTCGATATCGGCCGTCAGATGGGAGACCGATTCCGGTTCTTCGCTAGAAATTTCTAGGACTAATTGAGTGCTGATCAGTTGACAACCCTCGACGGATTTAACTCTTTCCCCGTCTTTAAAGAAGATGCGCTGCACCGATCGCAGTTCGATATGTCTTCCTCCTTCTTGGTTAGCGGAACCCTGGGTGGGAGAAGTGGATTGGTCTTGTACGGTGAACTCCTGTACCGGTCGCAGCAGTAACCCCAAACCCTCGTTAGTTTCCACCCATTCCGCTTGCCGCAACTCCTCGATCGTGACTTCAGGAGTCAACTGTGTCCCGGGGTAAATTAACTGTTCTTGGGCAATTCCGGAGGATTCCGGTTCGAGATCCATAAATAACAGCCCCGGTTTGACAATGATCTCCCGGAGGATGTCATTTTTCTGGATGACTTCCACCACACCGCTAGAGTTACAGAAGATGTCTTTAACCACTTCTTCCCCTGCTTCCACATACTGCCCATCTTCCACCTGTAAGAGGGAGATATCTTTATTGACTTCGTGGGTTTCTTCGGGAATCCAGAGGATCGTGCCGCCTTTGGTGATTTCATAACCCTGTTTGCGGCTGCCTTTGGAGACTTCGATATCGACGTATTTAATCATGCCGCCGGTGTGGGTTTGATAGCGATCGTCGATTAACTCGGCGACAATGGCATGATTCTGTACTTTTGTCCCCGGAGTGGTTTTCAGCAGGAAGCGTTGACCATCTCCGGTATGAATAATAAATTGTTCCCGACCAGCACTACTTTCTACTTTTACTTCGGCCTGATCCAAGGACACGGAAGCGGTGACGATATCGATTTCCCGGCTATTGGGGGCTAAACGCACCAAACCGCCGTTAGTGGATACCAGCTTAGTTTCCGCCAGAACATCCCCCACTTGTACTGTATCGCCGTTACTGACCACGGGTTCGGCCCCGGTTGGCAAGTTATACACTTCTCCGGAGAGAATCCATAGTAATCCCCCCCGTTGGGCGATGCGGGTGGTGTTGCCTTGGCGATCGGTTTTTTCCTCCGGTACTAATTGGGAGAATAGCACCTCACCGGCTAAGTCACTGGTTACGTCTTTTGTGGCTTTTTCTGTAGATTTTTGGACTTTATCGGAGGTAATTTCCGCTAGTAACTGTTCCTCGCTCACCGTTGCCCCATCGGTGACGAATAGCAGCGAACCTGGAGTCAAAGAGTAGGTGACAGTTTCTTTAGTTTTATCCTTGGGTGTTAATTTAATTTCCCCCGGTGCCTCCACCTGATCCCGTTCATCCCCGTGGCGAGTTCGCACGTTACGGATACTTAACCCCGGCAGAAAACGCACGGTTCCCTCGAAGGGACTCCGCACTTGCCGGGCTACTTCTCCGGTAAATACGCCCCCGGTGTGGAAGGTACGCATGGTTAACTGAGTCCCCGGTTCCCCGATCGATTGGGCGGCAATAATTCCCACTGCTTCCCCCATATCCACCGGATGACCGTGGGCGAGACTCCAACCGTAACAGGTTTGGCAAACCGAGCGGGCCGCTTCACAGGTTAAGGGGCTGCGGACTTTGATTTTATCGACGAGTCGCCCTAGTTTTTCGGCGGTTTCGTCATCGATAATCTGGTTGCGGGTGGCGATCACTTCTCCATTGACCACCACATCTTCGGCCAAGGAACGACCTAATAAGCGATCGCTTAAGGGAATTAACACGCGATCGCCATCGGTCATGGCGGTTAATTCGATGTAACGATTGGTGCCACAATCTGCCTCGCGGACGATGACATCTTGGGACACATCGACGAGACGACGGGTCAGATAACCGGAATCTGCCGTCCGTAGGGCTGTATCAACTAAACCTTTGCGCGCCCCGTAGGAGGAAATAACGTATTCGGTAACGGTCAATCCTTCCCGGAAGTTAGTCTTAATCGGGAGGTCAATAATTTCCCCCTGGGGATTAGCCATTAATCCCCGCATTCCCACTAACTGACGCACTTGGCTCATATTACCCCGCGCCCCGGAGAAAGCCATCATATAGACGGAGTTGAGGGGATCGGTCACTTGGAAGTTGCGAATTACTTCGTCTTTAAGCGATTCAGATGTACTATTCCAGGTGTCGATTACTTTTTGGAAGCGTTCCACTTCGGTGATTTCCCCGCGCACATAACGCTGTTCGGTTTGCCGGATTTCCTGTTCGGCACTTTCGATCATCTGTCGTTTAGCTGGCGGTACGGTTAAATCATCGACACTAATGGAAACCCCTGCTTTGGTAGCGAAACGAAAACCGAGGTTTTTCAATTCATCGGCCATTTGTGAACAGCGCGCCGAACCGTAGTTTTGATAGGCCCAAGCGATCAGTTTTTTCAGTTTTCCTTTGTCAACAGTTTGGTTATAAAACATCTCGATCCCAGTAACAAGTAAACAGCTATTAGCTATCAGCATTCAGCATTCAGCTATCAGTTAGAAAAGGGAACAGGAAACAGGGAATAGGGAACGGGGAATAGGCAAATTTTTACTTTACTGTCCTTTTTTTTGGCTTTTTCCTTGAAAATTCGCTCCTGTCTCCTGTCTCCTGACTACTGACTCCTGACTTCTCACTGATTACTGATAACTGAAATTACACTTCCGATTCTTCTTCCTCAAAGTCTTCCGTGGTTAAGGATTCGTAGGTGGGGCGAGAGGGGGCGCGACGACCGACATCGACCATCAGATCCACCTCCACATCGCGGGAAGTACCATCGGGGGCATTTTCCACCTTGTGAACGGCGATATCGAGGCCGAGGGATTGCAATTCTCGCATCAAAACCTTAAAGGATTCTGGCGTACCCGGGCGGGGAATCGGCTTGCCTTTTACGATCGCATTTAAAGCCTCATTCCGTCCTTGCATATCATCGGATTTTACCGTTAGCAATTCCTGCAAGGTATAGGCCGCCCCGTAGGCCTCTAGGGCCCAGACTTCCATTTCTCCGAAGCGCTGACCCCCCTGTTGAGCTTTACCGCCCAGGGGTTGCTGGGTAACCAAGGAGTAGGGACCGGTAGAACGGGCGTGAATCTTATCATCAACCAGGTGAACCAGTTTTAACATATAGGCCATACCGACGGTAACGGGACGGTCAAAGGGTTCGCCGGTGCGACCATCGTAGACAGTGACTTTACCTGCGTGTTCTTCCTTGAACACCCAATCGCGATTCGGTTTTTTCGAGGCACTTTCTAGCAATCCGTGGACGGTTAAACGGCTGGCTTCTTCCCCATACATTTCGTCAAAGGGAGTAATCTTAAAGCGCACGCCCAGATTTTCGCCGGCCCAACCCAGTAAACATTCAAACACCTGACCGACGTTCATGCGACTGGGAACCCCGAGGGGATTGAGAACGATATCGACGGGACGACCATCGGGGAGGTAGGGCATATCTTCTAGGGGCAGAATCCGAGAAATAATCCCTTTATTGCCGTGACGACCCGCCATTTTATCGCCCACTTGGATTTTGCGTTTTTGGGCAACGTAAACCCGCACCACCATATTAGCCCCGGGGGGTAATTCATCCCCCTGTTCGCGGGTAAATACCCGCACATCTACTACCCGGCCTTTTTCGCCGTTGGGGACGCGTAGGGAGTTATCCCGTACATCCCGTGCCTTTTCGCCGAAAATTGCCCGCAGTAGTTTTTCTTCAGGGGGTTGATCCGATTCCCCTTTCGGGGTAACTTTCCCCACGAGGATATCGCTGGCTTCTACCCAGGCACCGATGCGAATAATGCCCCGTTCATCGAGGTTTCGCAGGGCATCTTCACCGACGTTGGGAATTTCCCTGGTGATTTCCTCAGGTCCAAGTTTAGTTTGACGGGCTTCGATCTCGTATTTTTCGATGTGGATACTGGTATAGACATCTTGTGCCACCAGTCTTTCACTGATTAAAATCGCGTCTTCGTAGTTATAGCCTTCCCAGGGCATATAGGCGACGAGGATATTCTGGCCGAGGGCGATTTCTCCTCCTTCGGTGGCGGAACCATCGGCGAGAATCTGCCCGGGGACAACTTGTTCCCCTTGATAGACTAAAGGACGCTGATTTAAGCAGGTATCTTGGTTAGAGCGTTGATATTTCTGAATTTCGTACTCGATCTCGCTCTTGCCAAAAATCTCTTTGTCTTCATCCGCTACTTTGATGCGAATCCGGTTAGCATCGACGTAGGAAACGACCCCATTGGTACGGGAAACGATGACCATGCCAGAGTCGCGAGCGGCCTGTGCTTCCAATCCAGTACCCACAAGGGGACGTTCGGGACGCAGCAGCGGAACCGCTTGTCGTTGCATATTAGAACCCATGAGGGCGCGGTTAGCGTCGTCGTGTTCGAGGAAGGGAATCAGGGAAGTGGCCACCGAGACAATTTGGACGGGGGAAACACAAACGTAGTCCACTTGTTCGGGGGAAGTGGTGGAGAATTCCTGCCGATAGCGCACTGGGATAGTTTCGCCGAGGATATAACCATTTTCATCGGTGGCCACGTCTCCCGGTGCCACCCGCAGATCGTCTTCTTCGTCGGCGGTGAGGTATTTAACGGGGAGATCATAGCGGACTCGTCCATTTTCCACCACATAACAGGGGGTTTCAATAAAACCGTAGTCGTTGACGCGGGCGTAGGTGGCCAGGGAACCGATTAAACCGGCGTTGGGACCTTCTGGGGTTTCCACCGGACAAATGCGACCGTGGTGGGAGGGGTGAATGTCGCGCACGGCAAAACCGGCCCGTTCCCGGGTGAGACCGCCGGGGCCGAGGGCGGAAATGCGGCGTTTATGGGTCAATTCCGCTAGGGGGTTGGTTTGATCCATGAACTGGGAGAGTTGCGAGGAACCAAAGAATTCTTTAATCGCCGCTACTAGGGGTTTCGGGTTGACTAGGGAAGCGGGGGTGAGGTTTTGGGATTCGCTGACGGTCATCCGTTCCCGAATGATTCTTTCTAAGCGGTTTAAACCCACTCGCACTTGGTTTTGTAGCAGTTCACCCACGGAACGGACGCGACGGTTGCCGAGGTGGTCGATGTCGTCGGTGTTGCCGATGTCAAATTCGAGGTTAATTAGGTAGTCGATCGCCGCTAAGATGTCGGTGGTGGTCAGAACGCGCTGGTTATCGGGGACGTTGAGGCGTAGTTTTTTGTTGAGTTTATAACGACCAACGCGACCGAGATCGTAGCGTTTATTGTCAAAAAAGCGCGATTCGAGCAGTTGTTGTCCGCCGGTGACGGTGGGAGGTTCCCCGGGGCGTAGTTTGCGGTACAGGTCGAGGAGTGCCTCTTCTTCGCTGGGATTGCCTTCTTTGTCGAGGGTTTTTTGGTAGAATTCGGGGTGGCGTAGGGAGTCAAAGATTTCGTTATCGCTCAATCCGATCGCTTTCAGGAGAACTTGGGCGGATAATTTGCGGGTTTTGTCGATTCTGACCCAGACTAAGCCGTTTTTGTCGGTTTCAAATTTTAACCAAGCTCCTCGGTTGGGAATCAGGGAAGCGGAGTAGGTACGGCGACCATTTTTGTCGATTTCGGCCTTGTAGTAAACACCGGGAGAACGGACGATCTGATTGACGATGACTCGTTCGGCCCCGTTAATGATAAAGGTTCCCCGTTCGGTCATCAGGGGTAAATCGCCGATAAAGACTTCCTGTTCGATGTTTTCTCCCGTTTCTTTGTTGATTAAACGGGTGGGAACGTACATCTGAACGGAATAGCTGCTATCGCGTCGTTTGGCCTCATCGACGTTGTATTTCGGTTCTTTGAGTCTGTAGTCCTGGCCGAGGAAATGTAGTTCTAATTTACCTGTATAGTCGCTGATGGGGGAAAAGCTATTCAGTTCCTCGATTAGTCCTTCTTCCAAAAACCACCGAAAACTGGAGTGTTGGATTTCGATGAGGTCGGGTAAGAGGTTAAAGGTAAGATTGTTCATAATGGTTACAAGGGCTGATGACACGATAGCGACGGTCGGATATCAGTGAGCGGTGAGGGGTTGGGTGATGGGGGAGTAGGAAGCAAAGCTTTCTCCTGTCTCCTGACTCCTGTCTCCCGTCTCCTGTCTAATAAACTATGTTTTTTAACTGGGGAGTTGAAATAAGTTGCGGGCGTTGTGGGTGGTTTGTTCGGCTAGGGTTTCGACCGGATAGCCGCGCAGACGGGCGACGGTTTCGGCCACATGGAAGACGAAAGAGGGTTCACAAGGTTTACCTCGGTGGGGATTGGGTGAGAGAAAGGGGCAATCGGTTTCGATCAGTATGCGATCGCTGGGGACAATTTGGGCGGCAGCTTGCACAGTTTTACTGTTTTTGAAGGTGACAATGCCGCTAAAGCTGATGTAAAAACCCAAATCTAAAAACCATTGAGTTTCTTCGGGGTTGCCAGTCCAGCAGTGCATCACGCCGCCAATTTTGCCCACTTGTTGCCGAAAGGCGCTGATTTGCTCCCGCATTGCCAGGGCTGCATCTCGACAGTGGATAATCACGGGTTTATCGAGACGATGGGCGATTTCTAATTGCGTCCAAAACACCTGTTTTTGCTGCTCTTGATTATCCGCTTTATAGAAGTCTAAGCCCATTTCCCCGATCGCCACGACGCGCCGATCAGATCGGGCTAGGGATTCGATCTGATCGGCACTATTGTCTCGCCATTTTTGGGCATCTAGGGGATGTAAACCGACGGCGAAGGAAATTTCCCCAAATTGATCAGCAATGGCTTTAATCGCTGCAAACTCCTCCGGTTCGACACAGGAGTGAACCAGATGAACGACTCCCACACTTCGCCAACGTTCGGAGATAGCGGGCAAGTCGGCTTGCAAAACGTCAAAGTTCAAATGAACGTGCGTATCTATTAATTGCATCGACCCCCGATCGCTTGTTGCGTCTGTCCTGATTACAGCTTACTTGTTTCTTAGGAAGCTTGGCTAACTTTTTGCAAGGCTTTGGCTAAACCAGCTTTTTTTCTAGCGCCGTTGTTCCGGTGCAAGACGTTGCGCTTGACGGCTTTATCGATTTTACTGTAAGCTTCCGATAGAGCTTGTTGGGCGCTTTCTAGCCCTTCTGGGCTGGGGTTGGCTCCGTAGGCCGAGACAGCGACAAGACATTTTTTGATCAGGGTTCTTACGGCTGACTTGTACGCTTTGTTGCGTAGACGATTTCTTTCGGAGATTTGGACTCGTTTGAGTGCAGACTTTGTATTAGCCACAGTCGTTTCTTGTTCTCAATACTGGTATGGTTAATCGGGACACAGACAAACCATAATAACAGATTTGTGCTATTTATTGCAAGAGTTTTCTGGACAAGATTGGGGCAACCCCAGAGATGGGGAAGGATTGAAGGTTAAAGGTACTGCCAAACCTAGATTCAGGTTAAGGCGATTTGGCCATGACTGTCCCGATAACTAATCGCCAAACTTGTCCTGAGGGGCTAAAGTGTGCTATAAGCAGTCAGACCCTCTCATGGTCTTTATTCTTTCCGATTAGGCAAATTACTGATGACTGAAGCTAAACGCGCCCTCATTACCGGCATCACCGGTCAAGACGGTTCCTATCTGAGCGAATTATTATTAGAAAAAGGCTATCAAGTCCACGGTATCATCCGTCGTACCTCAACCTTTAACACCGATCGCATCGATCATATCTACACTGACCCCCACCAGCCCGATACTAAATTATTTCTTCATTATGGCGACCTCACCGACGGGACGACCCTGCGACGTATCCTCGAACAAGTGCAACCGGTAGAAGTGTATAATTTAGGGGCCCAATCCCATGTGCGAGTTAGTTTTGATGCCCCAGAATACACCGTTGATGCTGTGGGTGTGGGAGTTTTAAGATTACTAGAAGCAATTCGGGAT
>NZ_JADBSZ010000328.1:0-6326 GCF_020246425.1 Microcystis sp. M079S1 | reverse complement strand
TGAAATTTTTCCAACAGTTATGTCGTGTGATTTTGCTTCATCTCCAAATATACCAACTACACCTTTAGACTCTTTATGTTGATTCGTTAATCTTTTTGATTGATTCTTTTTAGTCATATTGTGCCTTTTCTTTACTTAAATCTTCCACTTTCTGCTACAGATAATGTATGTATAACTAAAAATTATCCGGAAACTTTCCGTATAACACTCTCTGGAGTAACGATATGGGTTAACTTTCGGCATATCACTCTATTTAGGCGCAATCGCCAGAACTTTTCCCTATATCACGCCCAAAAGCCTGTTAGCCAGATTAGCATATTGTCAAAAACCTTGTTTAACTAAATTTCTGACAATTTAGGCTTATTCTAGCGACGATTATTTGATCTGACCGCACCCCTTGACAAAAATTTATAATTATTCGATTCGTTTAATTGTCGGGGGACTCTGTAAAGATTTTTTACTGGGAAATCCACACCAACCAACAAACTTTTTGCCGCAAATCCTAATTCAACCTTTTGCTCCTGTACTTTTAGCAGCACAGGAGCAAAGCTGAAAATAAAAATTAATAATTGTCCTCATCGGTGATAACTTCCACGGGAATCACTTCTTCTAACACTTTTTCCTGCATTTCTTGACGACGAATCGGTATTTTGGTTTTTTCCAATTCTGGTAAAGCGACCAATTCCCGTTGTTTTTCCCGGACAGTATTGGGTAACAACATCGGTAAAGGTTCGGGGGTTTCTAACCAGTAGCTGGCCACCGGTAGAGTATGTTCTAAATCTTCCAATAAACGGGGAATAATCATCACCGCGTGCAGTTCACCGATTTTCTCTGCTTCCCGCATTCCCGCATCAATGGCCACGGCCACATTAGCGACGGAACCCCGGATAATGGCCGTACACAAACCATCCCCAATCGTTTCGTAGGAAGCTAACTGCACATCGGCCGATTTTAACATGGCATCGGCTGCCCCCACCATAGCAGGAAAACCGCGGGTTTCCAAGAGACCGATCGACATATTGCTCAGTTTGCTGAAACCCCGTTGACTTTGGGCAATTTCGGCTAAACGGCTACCAATGGGGAAAATTACCTCTAAATTGGGCATCGGTCGGGGAATAACCGATTTAGATACCAATTGTCCGAACTGTGCGGCGGTTTTTGCCCCTTCTTCCACTGCTAACCGCACATCGGCAATATTACCACGCACGATCGCCGTACAGTGACCACCGCCAATTTTTTCGTAACCCACGAGGGTAACTTCTGCGGATTTTAGCATCATATCCGCCGTCCCGACGATCGCCGGAAAGCTGAGGGTAGAGACTAAACCCAAGGCACTATCTTTGGGGTGACGCTTGGTTTTCATCGTCCTTTGACCGGGGTTAGTTGTGGACGAGGGGGGAATGCTTCCATTAACTCTTAATCTAGACATTGAAGATAAACTTGCCCTAACAGGTACGAAGGGGGTGATTGTCAGCTATCCTGTTACTATCTAGTCTATCCTGTTAACCTTAATTGCTATTGAAGATTTTTGAGGGATTAGATAAATTTTAGTTATTGTAGCTTGATCAAGTTGTCTATGACAGAACAGCCTCGCAGTACAGATGATCGAATCAGCGAAACGGAAGCGACCGAATTAATGCGCTCGCTGCTTCATAAGGAAGGAAATTGGGTGAATTGGGGGCAAAAATGTCAAAAACTGCAAAAAGCTGGCTACGATTCCCAGTTAATTTTTGAACAAACCGGTTTTCAAAATGCCCAACAAAATTTAATTATTGTCGCTGCCCAAGTTTTTGAGAGTTTAATCAAAGCGGGGGCAGCTGAAGATTTGTTAAGTTACTACATCGGGCCGCGCAGTGATGTGCTATACGAATTGCGGATTCTCAACCAAGAACAAAGATTGGGGGCAGCGAAATTAGCGGCAGAAAAAAGGATTGAGGTGGCTGAAGCACACGATATCGCCAAAGCTATCCAAGATTTTTCCCGTTTATCCCAGATTCCCAGTGAATTTACTCGTCATCCTGGAGATGCGATCGCTTATCAGTGTTGGAAACGGGGCAAACAAAAGCGGGATTTAGCCGAAAGAGCGAAATTAATCGCTAAAGGTTTGAAATTTGCCCATTCTGACTCGGCCAGACAGGCGATCGAGTCCTTACTACAAGATTTTACCGTTACTCCCACCCGTAGCGCACCGTTGCTACCCGTCCATCGTTTACAGGATGAGGACGAATTAGCCCGAATTATTCCTTTAGTAGGAAGATTTCCAGTGACAGTAACTGATATAAAACACACAGAAAGTTTGAGCGTCGAGGAACCTTTTCGACTGGTAACGGTGGGGGATAAACAAACAATCGTGCCTCTCCCCGGTTGGCAAGCAATTCTCAAGGCGATCGATCCTGTAGCTATTTTATGGCCTAGCGATCAATTACCTCGATCGATTGCCACCAGATCCGAGGAAGTGTTATTAGTGATCGATCGAGTTTTGGCCGAATGGGACGTGAACAATTATTATCTAGTAGAGAGAGATAATTCCGTTTTTTTACAATGGTTTGATAGTTCCCCCGATGTCACCATCCTAGGTCAATTGGTCTTGATTTTAAGAGCCAAAAATATCCTTGATGAAAAAAACATCACCGAACCCTGGCAAATGGACGACTAAATCAGTGATCAGTGATCACTGATCAGGTTTAAGCTATTAGTTATGAGTGGGAATAATAAAATAGATAAACTGATAACTGCAATCCAATAAAACTGGTCACTGCTAACTTGTAGCTGACAGCATAACTTAAGAAACTAAGAGACATTTTTCAAGGAAAAAGTAACAAAGAGGACAAAGGAGACAGGAGACAGGAGACAGGAGACAAATTTACCATACTTTTGCCTTTTGCCTTTTGACTCTTGCCTTTTTCTGACTGACAACTGAGAACTGATAACTGAGAACTGAGAACTGATAACTGATATATGCGTGCAGTAATTTGTGGATATTATGGGAGAGGAAACGGAGGAGATGAGGCATTATTAGTGTCTCTATTGCAGATGTTGCCCTCGGCAATTAAACCTATTGTTTTGTCAAATAATCCCAGAGAAACCAGTCAACGTTATGGAGTGGAAACCTGTCCTAGTAGGGATTGGTGGCAAGTTTTTCAGACTCTTAAAAAAGCCGATATATTTATCTGGGGTGGCGGCAGTTTAATGCAGGATGTCACCAGTTTTGCCAGTCCAATTTATTACGGTGGTTTAATGGCTCTTGCTCAATTATTGGGCTTAAAAACTATTGCTTGGGGGCAGGGAATTGGACCATTAAATAGACCTTTTACCCGTTGGTTAACCAAAAAAGTCTTGCAACAATGTAGTTTAGTTAGTGTGCGCGATGATACTTCGGCTCATTTAGTCGCCAATTGGGGTATTAGTCCCATTGTTGCCCCCGATCCAGTATGGGCTTTAGAAGCTCAATCAGTCAAGGGATTATCGGATTTACCCGCCCCAAGAATCGCCGTCAATTTACGTCCCCATCCCCTATTAACCCCGGCAAAATTAGATAAATTAACCCAAGCTTTAATTGATTTGCAAACCAGCACGGGGGCGTTTATTCTCTTAGTCCCTTTTCAAAAGTCGCGGGATTTGCCCCTCTGTGAAGCTGTAGCCCGTCAGTTAAGGGAAAATAATCAAATCATTAGTTTAGAGGATCCAAGACAGTTAAAAGGCTTATTTCGTGGGGTAGAAATGGTGATCGGAATGCGCTTTCATAGTTTAATTATGGCTGCGGCAGAAGATTGTCGTTGTTTTGCCCTTAGTTATGATCCGAAAGTGTCGCGATTAATTGCCGAAGTACCGATGCCGGGTTGGGAATTAGATCAGTTACCAGAAGCAGTTAATGATATTAGTACCACTTGGATTGATTTTTATGCCAATGGAGAGGGATTAACCAGCGATCGCAAACATTTTTTAATCGATCGAGCTTTAATTCATCGAGAAATTTTATCTAGATTGGTGAGCTAATTTTTATGTCGAGTGCTATTACCGAAGCGATCACGACTATTGCCTTGGCTGAGACAAGATTTAATCTCTCCTTAACAGAAGATGGGGCATTTTTTCCCGAATGGCAAAGTGATTTACTGGTCCTATCTAGCCATGAAAAAAAGAGTTTAGATGAACTAAGACAAAGGTATTTATACCAAAGATCGGCGGGACAGTTATTAGAAGGAACCGTGACTTTATTGTTAGTTTCTCCGTTACTAGCGATTGCGGGTTTTTACGATCCGCCTTTTCGAGTACGCGCAGAGGAATCAGTAAGCTTAACCGTCGATGATGGGGAAGAAATACTATCGGGTAGAATCGATGTGTTAGTCTGGTTAGATCAGTTTTGGGTGGTAATTGTAGAATCAAAAAAAACCGTCCTATCGGTTTGGACTGCCTTACCGCAAACCTTAGCCTATTTGATGGCTAATCCCCAGCCAGAAAAACCTAGCTTTGCCCTAGTCACCAATGGAGATGATATTTTATTGGTCAAATTGAGAGCTAATGCCCATCATTATGCCCTATCTAGGATATTTGCTCCCTTTATTTCCAGAGAAGAACTATATAGGGTTTTGCAGATTTTAAAACATATCGGTGCAGCGATCAGATAAAATCAAGATTAGAAATTAAGTAAGTGGTTCTAATTAAGTAGAAGATAGATTTTACCTTCGATCCCCTCTTAATCCCCCCTTAATAAGGGGGGTATCTACCTACTTATTAGCGAGGAAAAACCTAACCAGAAGAATTTTTAGGTAAACCCTAATTGAGATGGGAGTCTTTGGGAATAACATCCAAACCGAGGAGAACCTTTTGAGTATTGGACATATCGCCGATAATTCTTTGTAGGGGTGGGGGAAGTTGTTTGACTAAAGTAGGAGTTACGAGAATTTTATCCTGTTCCGCTAATTGGGGCTGTTCGAGAACATCAATTATTTCTACCGTATAAAGATCGGATAACTCCTCGCGACAGATACGAAAAATATTGGCGATCGCCCTCTGGGATTTACTTGAATCGCCCATAATGTAGAGTTTGAGAAGATATTGACTCATGATTGCTTGTTATTGAACAGTTTAATGTTGCTGAGACCGATATAGTATTTACGATAGAAAGAGACGAGATAACCCATCAATTCCAAGACCATGAGACGACCTTCGCTAACGTAGGCCTGCGCTTTGGCCAGGGTGACATCCTGATTTTTTTGGCGTAGGGTGGTGGTATGAATATCCACCACATCGCGAGGACTCGCTTTTAAGAATCCTAACTTATCGGCCAAGCTTCGCAGTCGTTCCGATAGATTATGTTCCACTTTGTATGCTTGTTCTTCTAAAGCTAAATCTAATAACTCTCCGTAATTTTGGACTAATTCTTGAAAAATATCGGGAACACTCTGCCTTATTGCCTCAGAACCGAACATTTTCGCCGTGATGCTAGTTTGTCCTCCCTTGATTAACTGTTCCAGTTCGCGAAATTCTTCTTCCTGTTGTTGATGTTTAAGATTGAGTACATATTGCTGACGCTCGATCGCCACACGAATTTGATAGACTAAAAGACTACTATCGATATTATTTAACTGAATATAACCGTCAGCACCCAGTTGAAAGGCTTTAACGACTAATTTCTCATCATTGCTAGTAGTTTGAACCACTATCGGTATAGTAGAGGCTAATTCTCTGGTTTTGACTAGGATATTTAAACCAGGGGGGACAGAGATTTCCAAGCTTAAGAGGATGAGATCAAATTTCTCCCCTGCCAGTTTTTCGGCAGTTTCCTGTAGATCCTGAGCTTGGGTGAGGGCAAAAGTCAAATCCTTGGCCAGGGAACATTGGGGGGCCTTTAACAGCAATCTCTGGATTAATTTAACAGTCGTCGGTTCATCCTCTATCAATAAAATCCTACAGAGATCCCTAGTCATTGTTAATCGATCGCTAAAATTATCTTTTTTCCCCCTACTCTCATAGTACGCCCATCTTTGGGAAACTCAAGGACAAAATCACAATCTAGCACCCGCTATCTGGAAGTCTTATTCTACCCTTGCTTAAGTGGGTGGGTGGAATTAAATATAAGATGAACGTAGGTTGGGTTGAAGCATGAAACCCAACGCCCGCTCATGTTACGCTCCCGCTAACCCATCCTACAAATAATTGTGCCTCCCTACTTATCTCAAATCTCAAAGGGAGCATCCCAATTATGTAATGAGTATAAATGCTCAGAAGGGTAAGAAGGCTTTTGTAGTAACGATTCTGGTTCCAATCACACAATTTAGAGAACCGTTGAAAATCTATGAACTCCCGAAAAGGCTTGCCATATAAGT
>NZ_JADBSZ010000327.1:0-11306 GCF_020246425.1 Microcystis sp. M079S1 | reverse complement strand
GTCAGTCTGTAGAGCGACCATAAGACCAGAACAGAGTAAATCTGTTAAGGCAGGTGCGAAAAATCCTTCGGGAAAGAAGCAGAAACCTAAATCGTGAGGTTTGGGAATCACCGTCCGTTTACGGCGGTGAGGATGTCAACAGGGATTTCTCGGAATTCGCCGGTTTTCAATAAAACAGTAGCCATGGTAAATCGGACTTCTGAATATTCGTCTTGATCGCTATCAAAGCAGTCTTCTACTAATCATACCAAATCCCTTTTTAATAGTGTGATTAACTCTCAAGTTATGAATTGTTTCTCCCCACACCCCACTATCCTATACTTTTTAAACAGGATTTAGTATCAGGGGGTGTCCGCAGCTCTCAATAACTGTCAGCTAACCGCTCAAAATTGCCTTTATTGTTGGGACTTTTTCGGCCACTGCTGACGGCGATAACTGCTATACTGCCCATGAATATTGACCAGATAGGGAACTAGATAAGTCAGTTATAAGGCTGTGCATTATAGCATAACCGTGGTTAATTGTCAATAAAATTGTCCCCACTACTACAGCCACTCTTATCCCGGTGGGGGCAAATTGGGGGGATAATAAAGGTCGAAAATAGCCGATACTCCCTTTCATCGCCTATAAATCGCACTCTATCAAGCGAGTAAAACAAAAAGTCACCATTTTTAACCCGTAGGGAGACTTCCACCAGAGAGCGGGAAAACAGCCTTCCGGAGCTGCGAGACTAAAATCCCAGTGATCATAATCATCGATACGCCACTGCTCTTTATCGCGCCATCCTACCAATTCCCCAAATTTTCTAATCGTTTCCGCGTCTTGGGTTCGCAGGGTGTTAATATCACCCCCGGCGGCAAAATATAACTTCACCTGATTGCTAAAACCGAAATGATCGCCGCTATAATTTTTCCAAAGGCGATCAAGTACCCGAATCACATTAACGGGAAACCGCATCATATCCTCTGGGGTTAAAGTATCGCGGGTTCTGCCGGCAGTTTCGAGGATAACTCGGAGAGTTTCTGCGTCTGCCTCCCTAAAGTTCCCCTCAGCTAGGAATTGCTGTAATTTACCATAGCGCTCGATGTCTGGTACTAACATCTGCCGCGCTTCGATGAGGGCAACCCGTTCGGTTAAAGATTGCAATTGAGCTAAAATATCCTGAAGTTGGGCGTTAATATCTGACATAAATGTAAGGGGGTTTGTTGACTGCAAAAATTACCGATTTATCGGCAAAATAATTATTGATTTACCGCTTCTAATCTTGACTTAACAAAGCGATTCATCCATGCTTCTAGATAGATGCGATTGGCTTTTTGTTCTTTTAAATCTGTGGTAGTTAAAGGGTAAGGTGCTAATCCTTGAATGGCTGCCGTTGTTACACAAAACATCGACTTTTGAAAAGTTTCGCAGATCTGGACTAATAAATCTTCCTCTTGACGAAAACTCTTTTTATAAATGTCGTGCAGATAATCTGGTAAAAAGTGACGCATATCCTGCATTAATAGTGTGGGGGGAATCCCTGCACCTCCGATGGGTAAAGGATCCGCATACAAAGCACCATAGGCAAACATTCCTTGATCGTAGGGAATTTGATAGGCTTGGGCATTATAGGAAATTGTACCGGGGAAAGGTGTTCCGCGAAAGAAAACCGCCTCAACGTAGGGGATTGCCGTATCCGCAAGAAAGGTTAATCCTGCCGATTTGGGGATAAGATCATAGGTTTGTTCTTTGATTTTTACTTGATAGACAATTGGTTTACTAGCATTATCGACTAAATTTTTCTTAATGTGTGCCACCACTTCGGGAATACTGGTAATTTTTCCGGCATCGTAGAGATCGGATAAACTTAAAAAAGTATCGGCCATAATTCGCCAAAATTGACCTAAACCGCTATAGTAGGCCATCATCCGCATTTGTTCTGGCAAAAATTCAGGAAAGGCTTTATTTAAAATTAAAACTAGGGGATTATTCCTAAATTTGGACTGAATAACCTTGGCTGTCACTTCCCGAAAAGCGGCACTATCTACATAACTATCTAAACCACCCCCACCATGCCAAAACATGGCTTTCATACAGTATTCAGCATACTCAAAATTAATGCGATTATGCCACCAGTGTTGTAGTAATTTCTGCCAAGATACTTGACCATTAAAATATTTAAAGAAAGGGAAAAAAACCAAAAACTGATTTTCTGCAATATAAATTAAATTTTTGGAATAAGCATCTAACACCACTCCGTAACTTTTCAGGATACCCACTACCTCGATCAAATTCTGGGGAGTATCTTTTAACAATGCTTCCCCAGCCGTGAGACGATCAATATAGGATGCTAGGGGATGAGAGGAGGACTTGACAGGGATAGTGACCATGCTAGAAGCTTGATAAAATAACTTTCCTCATCTATTTTAACGCATAAAAGCACAACCAATTAGCGGCGGTGGCACGGCGAGTCATGCGGGGATTGAATGCGCCAATTTTATAACCGGTAAACCCCAATTTATCTTTTAATAATTGTTTATTTTCTGGCAAGATCGATCGAGTTAATTTTACTGTTGGAGGACGATTGGCAATAAAATCCGGGGGTTGAGGATATTCACCGCGCCAATCTTCCTCTACTTGACTATTATCCCATTTTCCTTGACTTTCATCGTAGCGATAACCTAAACTTTGCCAGACTAATTTATTAACGGTTTCGTCGTCAATTTCATCGTTAATAATCGCCCAAATTGTCTCTATATTTAATTCTGGTAGTTCCATAGATTAAGTGAATAGCAGATGGGGTGTGGGGTGTGGGGTGTGGGGAAGTGGGGAAGTGGGGAAGTGGGGAAGTGGGGAAGTGGGGAAACTGTCTCATCACCCTATCACCCCAAAACCCTATCACCCTATCACCCTATTTCCTGACGACCGGCTACTGCCTACGGCTAAAATAACTGGTAAACAACATCATTGATCATCGCGCGAGCGCAGCCCATTTTGCCTCCTTCTAACGCCAAAATTATTTTTATTTTAACTATCGGTGTGGTGTCGGTTTCTGCATCGGCAATTTTTATCCGGTTAGCGATCGAAGCGGTAGGTAATGCTACGATCGCATTTAGTTTATTTTTAGCAACTTCTCGTCTGATATTGGCTTCTGTTGTCCTAATTCCGAACTGGTTTACCTTATCACGCCAAAAAGTCCCTGTTCAAGCCTATTATTACGCAGTGGGAGCGGGATTTTGTTTAGCTCTCCATTTTGCTACTTGGATTAGTTCTCTATCTTACACATCGATCGCCGCTTCCACCACTTTAGTCACCACTAATCCCCTCTGGGTTTCTCTGTTGGGTTGGTGGTGGTTTCGAGAAAAACCGAGCAAATTAACTTTTATCGGCATTTTTGTGGCTCTAACGGGGGGATTATTCATTGTTTTAGCCGATCGAGATCTCAGTAGTTCTTATCCTAACCCTTTATTGGGCAATAGCTTGGCTTTAATTGGGGCGATTCTCGTTAGTGGTTATATCCTCCTCGGACGAGAAGCACAAAGAAAGGGCTTAAATATTAAGAATTATATAACTGTAGCCTACACTACCGCAGGATTAGCTTTATTACCTTCTATTTTTTTATTTGGTCAAGGTTACGAAAGCTATCCTCTATCCGTGTATGTTTATGTGTTAATGATGGCGATTTTTCCGCAATTAATCGGTCATACTAGCTTTAACTGGGCTTTGCGATGGATAGCACCGACAATAGTAACCATGGTAATTTTATTAGAGCCAATCGCCGCTAGTCTGTTAGGAGTGTTCATTTTTGGTGAAATACCCCCCCAAGAAGTCATTTATGGCGGATTAATTCTATTAATCGGCGTAGGCATTGCTATTTTAGGCGGATAAGCTTGTTAGTGTATCTAATATTACCGGTTAAGTGTGATCTTGATCGCGGATGGTAATCACAGACAAAGACTAGATTAGTGTACAATGCTAACTGCATGAGAGTTTAGACAATCTGACTCACTTGAGCAATAGGGTTTTCGGGGAATTAATTCCCTGACTAGAGTTAGAAATATCCGATCATTTGCGTACTCTGTAGTTGAGAGCTAAAAAAGCCAGTAGTTTTCAGGAAAAACTGGGGGAGGGTTGAAAAGTGAAATCAAGAGGAAAGGGGATACCGTTAAAACTGCCGTCGTCCGAGTCAGGTTTCTCGATGTTAGAAGTGATAATTGCCATTTTGACTATTACCGCTTTCTTAACAGGAACCTTACAGTTAATGGCAGTGGATGCCTTGTATAAAGTTCGGGCAAAAAGACAAGCTCAAGCTAACTTTTGGATACAAGAAGACTTCGAGGAGATCAAATTTTTAGCTTCGAGTTTAGATGTGAACTCCGATTTTGTCAGTCCAGATGTATGTACAGATATCAATCAGGGTTATGCCACAGCTTTAAGAGAACAACTAACCGCTAATCCCCCCGCCACCAACCCAAAACTAATTGTCGGTAAAAACTATTCTCTCTCTCGAACTTTTCCTGATGATGTCGCAGCCCAGTCCCTTCATCCCCATCGCCTTCGTATAGAGTATGAAGTGAGTTTAGCTGATAGTGAAATCGCCAATGATTACCGCAACCAAGAAAATGTTATTGCCAGAAGTTCTGTCGAGGTGATTCCCGATGCGTCGTTTGAATGTCCATAAAAATCAGGGTTTTACCCTGTTAGAAGTTTTGGTAGCTTTGGCAATTACGGGAATTCTTGCCGCCTTAACCCTACCTAATTTATTAGCTTGGTTGAATAGCAATAAAGTCCAAGAAGCCACCGATTCTATACAATCAGCCCTAAGGGATGCCCAAAGACAAGCTATCCGTCGAGGCAGAATTTGCACGATTAATTTTACTAACGGGATTGGTGATGATCCCACGGTTTACTCGCAAATAACCGCTTTAGATGAGGACTCCAACCCTGACCCAGGTTGTTTAGTGGCGACTAATACTAATGCGGGTTCCCTACGTCTGCCGCAGGAAGTATTTATGGTGGTGGATAATTTTCCAGATGTTCCCCCTGATGGCGACAGTCCGGGGGTACAGTTTTCCTTTCGGGGTCATGTGCCGGGGTTAAATTTTGAGGCGCCAGAAGATCAAGCCATCATCGTATTATATCCCGCTGCCAATGCCACCGCCGCGCCCTATCCCAACCAAGAAAGAAAGTGTATAGTTATCGCTTCTCTGTTAGGAATGGTTAAACAAGGCACTTATAATGGCGATCCTCTAACTGACCTCGATGCCAATAATTGTCAAATCCGTCTCGATGGAACCCAACCACCCTAATCAGCTTCTCAAGGCAACACACTCCACCCCTGTGCAGTTAATCACCCCGTGCAGGATCGCAGAATCCAACCCAGTAAGACTCCGATACCACCAAAGCGGACAATTTGCCAAAAAACCTCCCCCAGCAGTCCGCGACGGATTCCTTCCCAGAATAGACGCTTTAATTCCCCTTCTTTAAGTAAATTGCTTTCTAAAATTACCTCTAATTCTTGAATCTGTTCGCGAATTTGTACCAATTCCTTTTCTAGTTCAGGTAGGGGATTTTCCCGCCATTGGGGTTCTATTTGGCTAAATTGTGCCTCTAGGTCTTTTTTTTGCTGTTCTGCTTCGTTGATCTGTCGATAACGGTCTTTTAGTGATGCGATCGCCGCTTCGACTTCTTCAATCGCTTGGGTAAATTCTGCCGATTCATCGCTAGGGTATGGGTTTTCTTCTAAGGACATGGACTCGATCCGATTGCCTGCGTCTAAACTATAGTTATAGACGATTTTACGGTTTTACGAAACCTTTTGACTATGATTCCATCCCCTGTCTCTTCCTCATCTCAGACTGTTGATGATCTATCTACCCTGGAATTGGCGCGGATTTTGGCGGAACGTTTGGCGATCGCACCGATTGACTGGCATCGTCTGAAAGCCAATCGTAATGCTCGGGCTGCCGAACAATTAGGGACGGCTTTGGTGTTTTTATTAGATAATCAGCCAGAAGAAGCACTTCCTCGGCTACAACAGGCTACAGGCTGGCTTGATCGCTCGATTTCTGCTCCTCCCTGTCCTTCTCACGGTCACGGTCATTAATTAAACCAGCGTTCCTGTTTAATTTGTTTACAAAGTTTCAGTTGGGTTCCTTGTTGATTCCAGTGAACTTGGTCGAAGATTTGATATAACATACACAGTCCTCGGCCATTTTCCGCTTCTTCGGGGGGAAAATTGGGACAATCGCAACTACAGCCATGATGGGGACAACCTGGCGTAAATCCACAACCTTCGTCGGTAATTACCCAAGAATACTCGTCTTTACTGCTGGAAAAGTGAACGACCACGGTTTTGCTGGGATCGAGATGATTGCCGTGTTTAGCGGCATTAACTAAAGCTTCTTGCAATCCTAATCTAATTTCTGGTTCTAATTCTTCGGGAATACTAGCGGTCAATAAATCTAAAATCGGACAAAGATACAAGGTGGAAGCGAAACTCATGGTGTTCCAACTTCGTTTGCTTGTTGGCAGTGAAATAGCAATCACGCACTTTACCTCTAGCTTATATTCAATGACTGTTCTCTTACAGAAAGATTAAGGTCTCTTAACCGTCGATCTAGTTGATTGCCATACCTAATGAGTCATGTTTTATCCCTTTTCTGTCTCTGAGATTGATTAGATATTTTTATGATTGATCTACACACCAATCGAGAATCAAGGCCACTTTGAGCGGGTAATTAATCAAAAAAGTAGTTGACTGGAACGGTCTTTAATATGCTATTATCCTTACCCATTGACTTTTCGACCATAAACGGCTAAAGTGTCGGGTTTTTCCTCCTATTTCATCCTACCATATTCGCTGTTTTTTGTCTAAGAAAAGCGGCGCATTCGACGTGGGGAGTTTGGGGAAAGAAATCAGCTGTTTGCACTTCTAGCAGTTGATAATCGCCTGTTTTACAGAGATATTGCAAGTCTCTGGCTAAAGTTGCACTTTGACAACTGATATAAACAATGCGTTGACTTTGCAGCCGTAACAGACTATCGAGGACAGATCGATCGCAACCTTTGCGGGGCGGATCGAGTAGAATAATGTCGGGTTTAACTGTCAGTTGCGGTAAAGTTTTTTCTACTGCCCCCAAAATAAAAGTTGTGTTGGTAATATTATTTAATTGGGCGTTAATCTTGGCTCGATCGAGGGAAAAGCTATAGGATTCTAGTCCGATCACCTCTTTAACCCGTTTAGCGAGGGGTAAAGTAAAAGTACCGATGCCACAGTAGGCATCAATAAGAATTTCTTCACCTTTAAGGTCTAATTTCTGACAAATAACCGCAAATAAAGCTTCAGCAGCCTCTGTATTAACCTGAAAAAAGGTATCGGCAGCCAATTGATAGGTTAATCCGGCGAACTTTTCGGTAATATAGTCCCTTCCGGCGATAGTTGTGGTCTGAGCGCCAAAAATAGCATTACCTCGCTCGGGGTGATAATTCACGGTTACACCGACTAAATTAGCGTATTTTGCCAGCCATTGCTGCGCCTGTGCCTCAATTCCCTGTAAATTATTATCGGTACTAATCAGGGTTAATAAAATTTCTCCCGTGTGGCGGCCAATTCTTAGGGATAAATGGCGTAATTCTCCTTGATGGGTCTTTTCATCGTAAATTGACCAGCCTTGCTCCTGAATATCCTGTTTTATCTCTGCTAGAAACGGATTTAAAGCCTGATCTTGAATCGGACATTGATTGAGATTAATCAGATGATGGCTGCCGCGACGATAATAACCTGCTTGCACATTGCCGGTGGGGGAAAATCCGAGGGGATAGGTAGCTTTATTGCGATAAGCGAGGGGAGAATTACCGGTGAGGGGAGGATAAACCAAAGGATCGGTAAAACCGCCAATTCTGGTTAATACCTCTTGTACTTGCTCTTTTTTGACCCGAAGCTGAAATTGATCCTCGATGTGTTGCCATTGACAGCCACCACATTTATCGGCGACGATGCAGCGGGGCCGGATACGATGGGGAGAAGCTTGGAGAATAGTTTGTAGTTTGCCGATCGCATGACTTTTTTTGATATAGGTGATGCGAGTTTGAATGCGATCGCCAATGACCGTATCCGGCACAAAAATCACCTGTCCTCGGTATTTTCCCACACCTTCGCCCGTATGGTTGAGGTCGGTAATCTCGATCTCGATTAAATCACCTTGTTGCATAGTTAGGGAAACCAGTTTTCATCCAGGGTTAAGACTGTCGAGCTTTCTGATTCTAACAAAAGGTTTTGACAAAATTACCTTGACTGTGAGTTGTCCTCAGAATCAAGGGATTATTGTTTGAGTATAAATACTCATTGACAAACACATTTGATCTTTGTCACACTACCAGTCGAGATTAGTATATCGATATACCTATTTTTTGTATATTCTTATACTCAAAAACTTGGAACCAACAGTTTTTAGATAAATTACTTTCTCTTGCTAGTGTCATCAATCAAATGTCAACCATAATCAACAATAAAGAAATTCGAGTATTTGGCATTAAAAGAAGTGGTAATCATGCGATTATCAATTGGATTTTTTCCCAGATACCTGGTCAGGTAGTTTTTGCCAATCACTGCTATTTAGCAGGAAAGGAAATTCGTATTTACAAAGGTACAGGAAGAATTGACTGCAAGGGGATTAACTACTGGGATTTTAAGAAAAAATACTTCTTTTTTGAGAGAAATCCTTTCTTTAATAAAGAAATTGTCACTTATTCAAAAAATGATCAACGCTTTAATGGTCAAAAGCTCAAACAACATCCCAAAGAGGCGATAATTGTCAGCTTTGAGGAAAAAGATATTGAAAATTTCAGCGATTTGATGGATCGCTATCATGAGCAGTGGGTAGGCAAAAGTCAAGAGGTTTTTTCTATAGTTATTCTGCGGGATCCTTTCAATGTATTAGCCAGCATTTATCAAAAATGGGGCAAAGAAAACTTAAAAAATATTGCTGTTCTCTGGGAAAAATACGCTCAGGTTTATCTAAGTTACCAAAAAAGTGCTGATCGCTATCGTTTGGGAATCAACTATAATCAATGGTTAACAGATGTCAATTATCGGCAAGCAATTACAGAAAGACTGCAAATTCCTTTTGATGACTCGAAAAAAGAGTTAGTTGCCAATTTTGCTGGTGGTAGTTCCTTTGATGGCTTATCCTATCAACAAGAAGGGCAGAAAATGGATGTTCTTAATCGTTGGCAAACCTTTCGAGAAGATCCCGAATATTATAGTCTTTTTAATAATCCTCAACTGCTGAAATTATCCGAGGAGATTTTTGGTATCATTCCGGGTACTGAGGATTTTATTGCTTCTTTCCAGAAGAACCATTGGAGAAATCTCCCAAATAAATTCCTTTAAAATCCTAGATCGGCTTTGGCAATTTTGGCCGCCGCTAATACTTCCTCATCGGGTAATTCTCGCCAGTCGGTCGCACCTATTTCAGCATAGAATTTTTGATCGTAGGCGCGAGTACGAATTACTACCGGCATAGGGACCGCATGACCTAAAACTAAAGCTTGTTGTTTTGAGTCTAATTTCGCTAAAACTGATCGCAAACTTCCCCCTCCAGAAACTCCAGTAAATATGGCTTCGATGTCCTTTTCATCGTTTAATAAACAGGTGATTCTTGTCCCTACCTGAGACATAACTTCGTTATCAATTCCTGAAGGTCTTTGATCGACAATTAAGAGAGTAACAAAGTATTTTCGCATCTCCCTGGCGATAGTTCCAAAAATAGTTTGATGTACCACAGCAGAATCAAGAAATCGATGAGCTTCTTCAATGGTAATCACTAACTGTTGCGGCCGATCAACGGGGTTTTTAGTTTGTAAAAAATATTCAGCTTTTTTAACATAATTAGCATGAATCCGACGGGTGATCATATTGGTGGCTAACATATAGGAAAGCATATTACTTTGGGAGCCAAATTCAATGACAACGTGCTTACCTGCATCTAAAGCTTGTAAAACCTGATCGATATAATTGTGAGGACAAACACTTCTTAAATATTTCAAACTATCTAGACGCATTAATTTTCTCTGGAGGGACATAATTGATCCCGCATGGCCTTGTTTTTCCGTACAGAAGATTTTAATATCCTCGTTACTCATATTTAATAACTGAGTAATCCAAGATTCTCCATATTCGTTATAGAGAATATTGGCATTATCTAAACTAGCTTCCGAGATGCCTAATTCCCGACCGATTAAACGAATATCCTCGATTTCAATTTGATTATAACTTAAGAATAATTCCTGCGCTCCTCGTACTCCCCGGCGTTTGGTAGAATCGGGATCGAGGGTATAAATTTCCACCTGTCCGGGGAATAATTGACATAATCCTTTCACCGTAGAAACATCCTTCCCCTCTTTCATCGCTTCCCAACCGTATTCCGAGTGCATATCAAACATGAGGTTAACCCCTGCTTGTTTGCGAATAATGCCCGAAATTAGTAATCTGGTTAAAAAGGATTTTCCCGTCCCGGATTTGCCAAAAACACCGTTACTACGTTCCACAAAGCGATCGAGATTAATACATATTGGCACGTCCATGTCAAGGGGTTGACCAATAGCAAAATTCTTTCTGGTGGGATCATCTTCCCAACCGAAAACCATGCGAAAATCCTGCTCACAAGCTTCATAAACTTGGCTAAAATGCGCGGGAATAGTTTTAACTGGCAGTAATTCTAAATCGGCGCTAGTTTGGGGTTGAAAAGAGCCTAAGGAAGTGTCGGAAACTGCCGGGGAATTACCTCCCGTCGGTGTAAACATAAGCATAGGCGATAGTTCAATAGTACCATAAGTACCGCTACCCGCTAAAACATCGCGCATAAAACTATCATCGGGATGGGGAGGATTCGCGATAATTCGGGGACTGGAGTTACCCAGGGAGACATCGGTGAGGAGACAGAAAAAACGCGAGCGAGTGCCTTGCACCACTAAAAATTTACCGACGCGCATATCTTCCACGGAAATATCCGGATAAAGACGGATTTCTAAACCTTCACTCAGGGAACCTTGAATAACCGATCCGAGGGGTTGTTCACTCATGCTAACCTTGATTTGTGGCGATCTATCTCCCTATTCTGTCACTTTTCCGTTAATCGGTGCAAACTCGATCGGGTACAGTCATCAGTGATCAGTAAACAGTAATCAGTGAACTTAAAACTCAAAACTGATAACTGATAACTGATAACTGATAACTGATAACTGATAACTGATAACTGATAACTGATAACTGATAACTGATAACTGATAACTGATAACTGATAACTGATAACTGATAACTG
>NZ_JADBSZ010000326.1:0-5206 GCF_020246425.1 Microcystis sp. M079S1 | reverse complement strand
TCCACCTAGGGCCATGAAGGCGCAGGGGAAGAGTAGTAAACCAGACCAACCGATGAAGACGAAACGGTCTCTTTTGAGCCAGTCATCGAGAGCATCAAACAGCCCTCTTTCTGGGGCGCGTCCGACAGCAATGGTCATGGGGGTTTTCTCCGAAAAATGTATATTATTGCTAAGATTCCGCGCTCTCTTCTCCATCTATCCGAGCAGGCCAGCAGATGTGTAGAAGAATTGTGAGAAATCTTTACTTTTCTTAACTTACACTATATTGGGAAAAATGGCCAAGATTTTTCAGGTCGGTCTTAAAAAAATCTAAAATTTTTCGGGGAGACCACTTCTTGCGCGTTGCGGGGGGAGATGGGGATTTGGGGAGATGGGGAGATATGCCGCCTCAATTGCTTGGTATTGTCGTCTTCACGTCTTGAGTGGAATGCTAGACCACTCTGTGGGGTAATTCTCCCCAAATTGAGGTGATTAAACCGCATAGTGTCGTATTGGGTTTTATTTAGTGGTGTTGGATCTATGCAAGTGGGATAATATAGAGGGGGTTGCTCGATCGCAGGAGGCGGTATATAACGCTTTTCACGTTACTGAGGTATCGACAAGTTTTGCTAACAAAGGGTTTAAGCCCCTTGCCCATACCTCATTCTGATGAAAACTGCTATAGTTAACAGTTATGCCGTATAGTGACGAACAACACTGTTCATGCCGTAAATTGAAAGAGCAAAAACTGATGAACTTAAAAACAGTCGCAAAGTCCTTAATACCAAATAGATTACTCAATTGGTATAGAAATCAAAAAACAAAACACTCTCAGGAAGGAATAGGCGAATTCAGGTTCAATTCTGATCCGACCTCGGATGTTAAAAGAGATATACAAGAGAAGTATGAACACAATAGCGAGTTGCTTGATTTTTTCGCCAATAATAAGGGGGCTGTCGTTCATAAGTGGCACCATTACATCCCCTTATATGATCGTTATTTTTCATCTTTTCGAGGGCAAAAAGTAAGATTTCTTGAGATTGGCGTAAGCAATGGCGGTAGTCTTCAGATGTGGAGAAAATACTTTGGTGATGATGCAATTATTTTTGGTATCGACATCAACCCTAATTGTGAGAAATTGAACGGTCTTGCTGGGCAAGTAAGAATCGGCTCTCAGGCTGACCACTGTTTTTTGGAGTCTGTCGTTAAGGAGATGGGAGGCATAGATATAATTTTGGACGACGGCAGTCACCGTATGGAACATATTCCAGCTACATTGAGTTATTTATTTCCTCATTTGAGTTATGGTGGAATATATATGATCGAAGACTTACACACTGCCTACTGGAGATCATTCGGCGGAGGGTATCGATCTAAAACCAACTTCTTCGGATTTGCGATGGATTTGATAGATGATATGCACCACTGGTATCACAGACAAGAACTGAAACGAGCCGCTATCAGCAAAGACTGCTCCGGCATTCATATCCACGACTCTATATTGGTTCTTGAGAAGAACAAAGTTTTTAAGCCCGTTCATTCTCGAGTGGGTTAGGATACCTAACAATATGTCTAAAAGTTATTATGACAGTCTGATGGAAACAGTTTATCTCTTAAAATCTCCGGCTAATGCTCAACATTTGCAAGAAGCGATCGCAGAATATCAAGCAGGTAAAACACAAGAACATGATTTAATCGATGCGTAAGTTGGCTTGGGGTAGTAAAGCATGGAAAGATTATCTTTATTGGCAATCTCAGGACAAGAAAACCCTGAAAAGAATCAATCTGCTCATCCAAGATACTCTATCCAATCCCTTTGAAGGAAAATGAATAAATACAGCATGATTGTTCAGTGGTCTGATGAAGATCAGCTTTTCCTGGTAACGCTCCCAGAGTTTTCTGATCTTGTCGTCATGCCTTGTACTCATGGCAAAACTCGTCAAGAGGCCATCCACAACGGTGAAGAAGTGATTGAAATGTACTTGGAAGCCTGGCGGACAGAAGGTGAAGTGATTCCCGAACCCAGAACAAGATCGGTCGCTTGATATTCCTGCTCGGTCCTGGGGCATAACAACGCCTCTGCACACCGACTGCCGAGAGTTAATCGGTGATGATGCTAGGGTTATCTGCACAGTGAACAGCAATCAGTGAACTGAAAACCCACATCTGATCACTAATACCCTAAAACCCCAACACCCAAGCCCTGCTATACAATGGTTTTTGACTTGTTTTTTGGAAGGGAACGCTAAACTATGTATTCGATCGATATTACCCTGAAACTCTCGCCCATCCCCATTTCCGTGCAGCGCAAGGAAGAAGCAGCAGCAGACGCTTTGTATCAAACAATTATTAACGCTATGCGATCGCCGAATCCGGAATTATTAGAATTAACCTGCGAAAAACAAACCGATAAAAAGGTGGCGGTTTTGAGCGATCAGATCAGTGCGGTGATTGTTTCACAAAAATCCGGGGCTGCCTCCACTGGTAGAGCGCCGGGGTTTGTCGCTTTAGCCACAGAATAGTTCTTTAATCAGTTATCAGTGAGCAGTAATCAGTAAACAGTAATCAGTGAGCAGTAAAAAGACAGTAGGAAACTTCTATTTAATACTGCACACTTAAAAACTCAAATCTGATAACTGATAACTGATAACTGATAACTGATAACTGATAACTGATAACTGATAACTGATAACTGATAACTGATAACTGATAATTCATGACTATAAAAGTAAAAGACCTCTGCTTTAGCTGGCCGAATGGGAAATCAGTATTAAATGGCTGCTCTTTGCAAGTTCCCAGAGGAGAATTTTGGATGTTGTTGGGGACAAATGGCAGCGGTAAATCAACCCTGCTGCGGCTCTTAGCGGGATTATTAAAACCTAGTCGCGGGGAAATAGAGATACCTAACCCCCTCGGTTTTGTTTTTCAAAATCCCGACCATCAGTTAGTGATGCCAACAGTGGGGGCAGATGTGGCTTTTGGGTTGGTATCCGAGGGTTTATCCACGCCGGCAATTCGGGCGCGGGTGCGGGAATCCCTAGGGGCGGTGAATTTATTAGAAATGGAAAAACGACCGATATATGCTCTCAGTGGCGGACAAAAGCAAAGAATCGCCATTGCGGGGGCTTTAGCTCGTCATTGCGAGGTTTTGCTCTTTGATGAACCCACCGCCCTTTTGGATGGGGATACCCAGCTAGAATTAGTCTCTCAAGTGCAGAAATTGGTCAAAAACCGGGGGATTACGGCCCTTTGGGTGACGCATCGCCTGGAGGAATTGGATTACAGCGATGGGGCATTTTTATTAGAGGGGGGCAAGGTAACGGATCGGGGAAATCCCCTAGACTTAAAAGCGAGATTATTGGCAAGTGCGGCGGTTGAATCCTAAATTTTTGTTAATATCATTAGGATGCTGTTTTTTAGAACTGCCCTTAATGCTACACCAATTACTCTCAAAGCCATGGTTAATTCCTCTGATCGTTCCCTTCTGCTGGTTGACGGCTACAACGTCATCGGTGCTTGGCCGTCCCTGAAAAAAATTAGCGATCGCCACGGTCTCGAACCGGCGCGAGACAAGTTAATTGAAACCCTAATCGGTTACACCCACCACCAGGGTTATCAAACCCAAATCGTCTTCGATTCCTACCTTCAAGATACCCCCGGCAGCCAAGAACGCTACACTAACCATTTATCGGTTTATTTTACTGCTCACGCTCAAACCGCCGACACCTATATCGAGAAAACCTGCGCCGATTTTTGGCACGATCGCGCCCCAGCTATCGGACGGATTATCGTCGCTACTTCTGATAATGCCCAAAAAATGACCGTTATGGGTTATGGGGCCCAGTGGATTTCCGCTCAACGTCTGGAAATCGAGGTGGATTTAACCGGTCGTCGTCTGAGAAAATCCCAGAGTTCTTCTCAAAGTCCCAAAGGGCGTTTTTTATTCCATTCTCTCGATGCTCAGGTGCAACAGAAATTAGAGAAAATGCGCCACGGAATTAGTTATCAAAAACCTTGACAAATTACCTCAAATATGTATCGACAAAATCCCCAGTAGAGGCACAGGTAACTGTGTCTCTAGGTTTTTAAAGGTCAGTTGCGGTTCGGGGGATTTTGTCAAAAGCTTATACTAAATCCGTTGAGTACAGGCTAGTTATGAGGAGAGGCACTCATGCAAGAGGCAAAAGGCGAGGGGGAATAAATCATCAGTTTTTAATAACCGGATTTAGTATTACTTGCTGGTCCCTCTAAACTACTCGTTTCACAGCTGCAATTCTGCCAAACCTAAATAATAAATTCCCGTGGGTGTCACTTGGAAGCGACAGGGTAAAACTTTGACTCCTTTAGCCACTGCTTGACGCAATAACTGCCCGTATTTAGTATCCTTACTATCCCCCGGAGCAAATCGGTAACAATCACCCCGATTAATAAAGTAGAGCATAATCGCCTCCGCTGCCAGCAATAAAGCCATTAATTCCTGTAAATGCTTCTGTCCTCGCGTGGTGACAGTATCGGGAAAAAGTGCCGTTTCTCCCTGATTCCAAGTGGTATTTTTAACCTCGATATAGGTGAGGGAATTATCCCCATGGGTCAAAAGAAAATCAATTCTACTGCCATTATTTTGACCGTAGGCCACTTCCGATCGCACCTCGGTTTCATTTTTGACCAAATCGGGAAAAACTCCTTGCAACAGGGCATTTTTCACCACCTGATTAGGAAGATTGGTATTAACTCCCACCCAAGTCTCCCCCAGTTGAATCATCTCCCAGGTATAAGCTAATTTTCGCTTCGGGTTATCACTACGGGAAAGATAAACCGGTTGACCTTCTACGCATACATCCGTCATCGGTCCGGTATTAGCGCAATGGGCCGTAATTAATTCTCCGTTGTCCAGTTGTATGTCGGCAAAAAAGCGTTTGTAACGTTTAATTAAAATACCCTTGACAAGAGAAGGGTATGTGTGAACTAACAAAGAAGTCATCAAATTTTCGCCAGGCTATATAAGGTAAAGAATAGCCTTTTTTTGGGAGCTTAACCTGAAGACAGGAGACCCTTCAGTTATCAGTGAACAGTGATCAGTAAACAGTAATCATCGGAAATTTTGGGTCTGAAACCCCGCCGTTCTAGGTTGGCTTTACGTTAGAATTAAAAGGCCAGTCTCGAAAACCAAGTGGACGGCGCAGCACCTTGAAAACTCGGCTTAGGGGGTTCCGACCAGAAAAGCTTG